>CAYMUG010000016.1:0-3000 GCA_964393575.1 uncultured Candidatus Saccharibacteria bacterium
GAATATAGAATATAGAATCAAAAAAGCAGTTACAGCACAAACCATTGCGCGAAGCGCAATGATTCACAATTCTTGATTCATAATTCTTAATTCTTTTTGTGAACGAAGTGAACAAAATAGTATGCCCAATGAAAAAACTAAAGTTGCAATAAACGGTTTCGGTCGTATCGGCCGTTCATTTTTTAAGCAGGCGGTGGAAGATGACGAAGTTTCCATTGTCGCCATAAATGACATCGGTAAAATTGAAGATCTTGTATATCTTCTGCGTTACGACTCGGCGTACGGCAGGTACGGGCACGAAGTTTCTCATACAGAAGAGGACGGCAAGCAGTACCTTGTTGTAGGTGATACAAAATATTTAATGCTAAACGAAAAAGACCCTAAAGAACTTCCCTGGGGAGATTTGGACATTGATTTTGTAGTGGAATCAACCGGCATATTTGATGAAAAAGAAAAAGCTGCGATGCACATAGAGGCGGGAGCTAAACGGGTTGTAATTTCCGCTAATGCTAAGGGCGAGGTTCCTCATTCCATTGTGGGCGCAAGTGATTTTGATAAAGACGCTCTTGAAAGCAAAATAACCTCTGATGGCTCCTGCACTACAAACGCGATTGTACCCGTTGCCGGTTTGCTCAACCAGCATATAGGAGTTGAGAGAGGATTTATGATGACCGCACATGGTTATACCTCCTCACAGAATTTAGTGGACGGCCCTCCACAACACCACGACATAAAAAGAGGTCGTGCCGCAGCGCAGAATATTGTTTTAACAAGCACCTCAGCAGCGAAAGCGGCGCCCAAAGCACTTCCGTTTCTTGAGAAAGGGGAAACTTTTGACGCCTACGCTATTCGCGTTCCGGTTATTACGGGTTCGGTAATGGAGTTTGTTTTCAACACGAAAAGAGAAACAAATACAGAAGAAATAAATGATGTCTTTAAAGAAGCGGCACAGGATGAAAAATGGCAGAAAACGCTTGCTGTAACCGAAGAGAATCTCGTTTCCTCCGACATCATAGGGGAGGAATACGGTGCAATTGTAATACTTCCTGAAACACGGGTTCTGGGAGGTGACTTAGCAAAGGTACTTGCCTGGTATGACAATGAATGGGGATACTCACACACCCTTCTTGAACATATTAAATCCATAGCCCCACTTGTTTAAAGAGGTAAGGGATTTATCTTTGCGCGTATTACTGCGTCAGCGGCTCCAGTACTCGTTCCACTTGCGATTTAAAGGTCGGCTAAATCATTGATTTAGCCGACCTTTTGTAGGAAATCGGATAAAATCGGATAAGAGGGGTTTAACCCCTGTTATCCGGAAATCAACAAAATAGATTTTTATGAATACACAAAAACAAACAGCACAAAAAACATTCCACTCTGTGCTTTTATATATAGGGTTATTCCTTGTGTTCGTTGTGATAGCGGCAGGCGGATTTTTACTGTTTTCCGCTTTCAAGGGCTTTATGGCGCCGGGAGATGTCGGCCTTGTTACACTTGCCGTTTCTTCAGTCGGCGTTGGAATAGCCGCATTTTTCAATCCATGCGCGTTGCCGGTTCTCCCCTCATACTTGGTATATCAGACGGAACTTGGCGAAAAAGCAAAACCGGATCGCGGTACCTTGTTCAAAAACGGGCTTCTCGCAGCGCTCGGATTGTTAAGTTTTATGCTTTTGTTCGGCGTCGTTATTGCTGTATTGGGAGAAACATTTGTGAGTGTGATACGAAATAATACCGAAGGCATTTTGTGGTTCCGGAGAGCTGTCGGTGTGTTATTAATTATATTGGGAACATTGCTTTTGGCGAATAAAACGATTGCCGGACTCACAGGACTTGAACGCAAAGGAAAGGAATTAACACAGTCGCAACACGGCGGTTTTGGCAGATTCTTCGTTTTCGGGTTTGCGTATGTTCTTGCGGGAATTGGCTGTGTGTCTCCTCTTGTGGGAGGTTTGACAGTATTCGCGTTCGGCGCGGGAGGATTTGTGCCGGCTTTCACTGTGTTTGTTTTAGCCAGTTCAGTTATGGCGGTACTTATGATTCTGGTTTCTCTTATTGCCGCCTTTGCCCGGCGGGAAATTATGCAAACTATTGTTGGACAGATTAGGCCTATTCAAGTTATCGGCGGAATATTACTTCTTTTAATGGGAGGCCTCAACATTGCGATAACAATTTTCCCGGCGCTTGGAGTGCTGCTTGTTCAATAATGCGGAGTAGAAAATTTGTAAGATTCAGGCAACCGGGCATTCGATTATTCCCTGATTACGATTCATGTGGAAAAGTATGTCTTTCCTGGTAGCTTTTTATTGTTAAAATAAAAGTAGGGTAAATTAATATAATGAAACAAAAAATTAAAAAAATACTAACTTTGCGCTCTAATCCACTGTACTTGTTTGTGGGGATAACTTCGTTTGCACTGGTTTTTGCTTTTGCTTTTTTTGCTTACGCATGGAATCCGCCTCCCGGTGCTCCGCCCGATCCCAACACTCCTGCTCCCATTAATGTTTCAGGCAACTCTCAGGCGAAGGAAGGTGCTTTAGGTGTGGGAAGGTTATCAAGTCCCGGAGCTACCTTTGTCGTGGGTGACGGCAACTCCAGTCATAATATGCGTATACCTCTCGGCGGTCTATGTATAGATTCAGACGGAGCTTGTGCTGCCCCGGGTGACGGAGGTTTACGTCTCGGAAGTGGCGGAATTGACTCTTCAAATGACGTTGCCTCTATTAGATTTAACAATGAAGACATTACTAACGCCGACGACATTAGAAACTTTAACGACGTTCATAGCTTTAGATACGTTCGTAACTTTAATGACGTTTATGATTTTGACGACGTCCGAAACTTTGATGACGTTAGGAGTTTTCACCAAATTTATAACTTTAACGATATCCATAACTTTGCTGATGTCCGTCATTTTGATGACGTTGTGAGCTTTGACGATGTTAGGCAATTTGACGATGTTATTAACTTTGATGACGTTGTGACCTTTGACGACGTCCG
>CAYMUG010000016.1:3100-11501 GCA_964393575.1 uncultured Candidatus Saccharibacteria bacterium
GGCAATTTGACGATGTTATTAACTTTGATGACGTTGTGACCTTTGACGACGTCCGTAACTTTGATGACGTCAGGAGTTTTGACGATGTTGTGACCTTTGACGACGTCCGTAACTTTGATGACGTCAGGAATTTTGACGACGTTGCTGGCTTTGACGACGTCCGTAACTTTGATGACGTCAGGAGTTTTGACGATGTTGCTGGCTTTGACGACGTCAGGAATTTTGATGACGTCAGGAGTTTTGATGACGTCAGGAGTTTTGACGATGTTGCTGCTTTTGACGATGTTACTGGTTTTGATGATGTCAAGCATTTTAATGACCTTTGGGACTTTGTTGATATGTACAGCATGAGGGATATTTATCCTGACGACATTTGGGGCGCTGATGTTATTGAAGCTGACACATTTAATGAAACCTCCGATAAGAGATTAAAAAAAGAAATAACCCCTATTGATGGTGCGTTAGATAAAGTTCTTCAATTAGAGGGGGTTTCTTTTAAATGGAAAGAAGATAATAAGATAGATGTTGGTGTTGTTGCGCAGGATGTGGAGAAAGTATTTCCTGAAGTTGTTTCTACGGGTAAAGAAGGCCAAAAAGAAGAGGATGAGGATGAAGTAAGAAAGGAAAGAGGAGTGGAAGAAGAAAGGAGTCTTAAAACCGTAAATTACGGTCGCCTTATCGGTCCTCTTATTGAATCTATAAAAACACAGCAGAATCAAATAGAAGAACAAGATAAAAAAATAGAAGAACTTGAGAAAAGAATTGAGGAGTTAGAGGGAGGGGAGTAAAACTCACGATGACGATTACTATTACTATGACAAAAGTCAGAAAACCACTATAACTCAGACACCACGATGACTATGACAAATAACAAATAACAAATAACGCTAACACTGACAATATATAAAAATCGTTTCATTTCATGAAACGATTTTTTGTGTATTTACTAAAAAATGCTTTTTGCGTACAATAATTCTATACGCGCTAATTGTCGCAATATTATAAAATACTCTTATGGAAAATTATAATCCCCGTAAAGTTGAAGATAAGTGGCGTAAAAAGTGGCTGGAGGAAAACCGTTGGCAGGTAAACCTTGAAGAAGCTGAAAACCCTTACTACAACCTGATGATGTTTCCGTACCCTTCCGCGGAGGGGCTGCATGTGGGCAATCTTTACGCTTTTGTGGGCTCCGATATTCACGGCCGCTATATGCGGATGCGTGGTTATGATGTTTTTGAACCCATCGGTTTTGACGCTTTCGGAATTCATTCCGAAAACTTTGCTATTAAAAAAGGGGTACATCCGCGCGATCTTATAAAAGAGAGTACGTCTAACTTTAGGTCACAGCTTGAAAAAACCGGAAATATATATTCCTGGAGGGAGGAGGTAAATACAACACACCCCGGCTATTATAAATGGACACAGTGGTTGTTTTTACAGTTTCATAAAGCCGGGCTTGCTTATTTAAAAGAAGCGCCCGCGCAGTGGTGCCCGAGCTGTAAAACTGTTTTAGCCAACGAGCAGGTTATAGCAGGAAAGTGCGAGAGGTGCGACGCCCTGGTTGAGGAAAAATATTTAAAACAATGGTTTTTAAAGATAACTAATTACGCCGACCGCTTACTGGACAATTTAAGTAAAATTGATTGGTCGGAAAAAACAAAAACAGCACAGGCCAACTGGATAGGCCGTAGTTATGGATGGAGAGTCAAATTCTCCATCCATAACTCCGCGCGGAACCACACGGAAAGTGATACGGAACAGCATAGAAATTTTGTTGAGGTGTTTACAACAAGGCCGGATACTTTGTTCGGTGCCACTTATTTGGTTTTGGCGCCGGAACACCATTTAGTTGAAAAGTTGAAAGATTCAGTTGAAAACCGTGACGATGTCGAAAGTTACGTTGCGGAGGCAAAGAAAAAAACACAGGAAGAGCGCACAGCTGAGGAAGGGAATGGATCTACGCAGGAAAAAACAGGAGTAGAGCTAAAGGGAGTAGAGGCGGTTAATCCCGCAAACAACGAGAGAATTCCGGTATGGATTGCCGACTATGTGCTTGTCGAATACGGTACCGGGGCAATTATGGCGGTTCCCGCCCATGACGAGAGAGATTTTGAGTTTGCAGAAAAATACAACCTTGCGATAAGGCCTGTTATAACTCCGGAAGAAAGAGATAAACAAAAGAATGCCTATGAAGGAGAAGGGGAGCTTATAAATTCGGGTAAGTTTACAGGCATGCGCTCGAAAGAAGCAAAAGAAAAGATAGGAGAATATGTGGAGGGAAATTCCGAGGTTCATTATCATCTGCGTGATTGGCTGATTTCCCGCCAGCGGTATTGGGGGCCGCCCATCCCCGTCATCTACTGTCGTAGATGCCGGAAATCACAAATTTCAAATTACAAGTTACAAACAAATTCCAATAACCAAAATTCAAAAGTGGCAAACAAATTAGAAGAAGGAATTGATTACACAACTATAGATGGAGAAGAGTATGCTATCGTACCAGTTCCGGAAGAGAGTTTACCGGTAGAGTTGCCTTATCTTGAAGATTATAAGCCGCGAGGAACAGGACAATCTCCCCTTGCTCAATCTGAAGAGTTTGCGCGTGTTAAGTGTCCTGAATGCGGGGATGAAGCAAAGAGAGAAACAGATGTTTCAGATACATTTCTTGATTCCTGCTGGTACTTTTTGCGGTATCCCAGCCGCGACATTGAAGATGCCCCCTGGAGAGAAGATCGTACTAAAAAATGGCTTCCCGTAGATATGTATATAGGAGGGCAGGAACACGCGGTACTTCATTTAATGTATGCGCGATTTATTACAATGTTTCTTTATGACCGGGGATTTCTTCATTTCGACGAACCGTTTAAGAAGTTTCGCGCTCACGGCCTTCTTATACGGGAGGGGGCTAAAATTTCTAAGTCGCGCGGGAATGTAATTAACCCGGATGATTTTTTTGAAGCTTACGGGGTGGATACAGTTAGAACGTATCTGATGTTTTTGAGCCCTTTTCAGGAAGGAGGCGACTGGCGCGACGAAGGAGTAAAAGGTGTACATCGTTTCCTCGGCCGGGTTTGGGGGATAGTGCAGGACAACAAACAACAAATAACAAATAACCGACAACCGACAACAGACAACCAACAACAAACAACGAGCAACCGACAACAAAATTCGGATTTGGAGAGGGTGAGGCATCAAACGATAAAGAAAGTAACTGAAGACATTGAGCAGCTGCGTTACAATACAGCGATTGCTTCTATGATGAGTTATCTTAACGAACTTGAGGCGCATGAACGTGCCATTGAACATACCAAAACACTACTTGTTTTACTTGCCCCATTCGCGCCTTATATAACGGAAGAGTTGTGGCATCGTCTCGCTGAGGTTGAAGGCGAAGAAGGTTCGATACATAATCAGCCCTGGCCTGAGTACGACGAAGAAAAAACTAAAGAAAGTACCATAACTATACCCGTGCAGGTAAACGGAAAAGTACGCGCTCAAATTGAAACCGAACGCGGCACAAATAAAGAGGAGTTGGAAAAATTAGCACTAAAAAATGAAAAAATAAAAGAAATACTTGAAGGAGGAGAACCTGATAAAGTAATAGCGGTGCCGGATAAGATAGTTAATATTGTTATTAAGTAAGCTTTCCGCTAACTTGCGAATCACAAACCCCGAGCTCCAATAGTCAAAAAGTTAAAATTAAACGACAGCACTTAAAATACTAATATCGAAATCCTAAATAAATTCAAAATTCAAATGTTCTAAATTCTAAACCGTTTTGAATTTTGTATTTTGGTCATTTGATATTGTTTAGCCGTGCCTGCCCCTGCCTGTCGCAGGCAGGCACAAAAGCATTATGTGCGGGATAATCGGTTATATTGGCCCTAAAAATGATCCGCGTGTGGGACTTGAAGCCCTAAAACGTCTTGAGTATAGAGGGTATGACTCGGCAGGATATGCTGTTGTTAGCTCAGGCGGGGAAAAGATATACAGGCAGCGCACTGTCGGTGGTGTTGATAATCTTAAAACCGCTTTTGAAAATAGCCCGGTGCCCGGCTCTCCTTTTATTTTACATACACGGTGGGCTACGCACGGAGAACCAAGTGAAAAAAATGCTCACCCCCACAACGACTGCTCTTCATCTTTTTATGTAGTGCACAATGGTATTATTGAAAATCATACAACGCTACGGAATTGGTTGAAGGAGCGGAATCATAATTTTAATTCAGAAACTGATACTGAGGTATTAGCTCATCTTATTGAAGAAGGTTATAGTGATAATCTTGCTTCTGCTGTTGAAAATGCGCTTAAAAAAATTTCGGGCACTTACGGGCTTCTTGTGGTAAGTAAATATGATCCTGATACATTGATTGCAGCACGTTTCGGTAGCCCTCTTTTAGTGGGTATCGGAAATGATGAATATTTTGTCTCCAGTGATCCGGCCGGAGTTTTGGCTCACACAAAACAGGTAGTTTACCTTAAAGATAACGAGATAGCTAAACTCAGCGGAAAAGATATGGAAATTATTTCATCCGACGGTAAGAAAACCCCCGAGGTAGAAGAAATAGAATGGAATCTGGAAGATGTGCAAAAAGGCGGATACCCGCACTTTATGCTGAAGGAAATTAATGAACAACCCTCAGCGGTATCAGGAACTATTCGCGGACGAACTGTTGTCAAAGAAGGCAATGTTAAGCTTGGCGGTTTGGATATATCTGAAAACACTCTCTCAAAAATTAAAAAAATACATATTGTTGCCTGCGGTACTGCCTACCATGCGGGATTGGTAGGCAAGTATATGCTTGAAGAGTACGGTGGCATTCCCACTGAAGTGAGTATTGGTTCTGAGTTCCGTTATAAAAGGCAACTTTTAGATGATAAAACCGCAGTACTGGCTATTTCTCAATCCGGCGAGACCGCGGACGTGCTTGCGTCTTTGCATGAGGCAAAAAATAAGGGTGCGGCGACACTCGGTATTGTGAATGTTGTAGGCTCAAGTATAGCGCGGGAAACGGACGCGGGAATATATAATCACGCGGGACCGGAAATAGGTGTTGCCTCTACTAAGGCATACACGTCGCAACTTACCACTTTAGCGCTTTTGTCTGTTTATTTGGGTCGTAAGCGGGATATGTCTTACACGATGGGTAAGCGGATTGTAGAAGAAACAGAAAAACTTCCTGACTATATAAATAATATTTTAAGTCACTCTCAAGATATTCAAAAAATTGCAGAAAAATACAAGAGTTCGTCTAATATGGTTTATGTAGGGCGCAAGTATAATTATCCTACTGCTCTTGAAGGCGCCTTAAAATTAAAAGAGATTTCTTATTTACATGCGGAAGGTTACGCCGGGGGAGAATTGAAACACGGACCTCTCGCGCTAATAGATAAAAACTTTCCTGTTTTTTCGGTTATGCCTAAAGACAGTGTATATGAAAAAATGAATTCTAATGTTGAAGAAGTTAAAGCGCGTGGCGGTGCAGTTATTATTTTAACTACTGAAGGTAATGAGGAGGCCAAATCTTTCACCGATGATGTTATATACATTCCCAAAACCCTTGAAATGCTAACCCCTGTGTTAGCTACAATACCAACCCAGTTATTTGCTTACTATGTTGGGGTTGCACGAGGATATAATGTAGATAAGCCCCGCAACCTCGCTAAATCCGTGACTGTTGAATGATAATAATGAAGATAAAGAGCGGAAACCAAAACAACGGGGGTCGCCCCGTCATCCGACAGGGCGCCGTATCGCTGCAGTCATTCGACACGGCAAGCATGATACGGCGACCCCCGTTGTTTTTATAGTTTTAACAATATTAAGTCCGCAGCTTGTTGGTTTTCCACTGTTTTAACTCTTACTAATTTATGGGATAATATTATTAAGATTTAAAATTAATTTTTATATTTAAAATATGGCGGAAAAAGGAAAACAAAATAATACTCCGAAGTATAAACAAAAGCTGCACAAAGTTATTCGTTTTGAAGTCGCGGTTCTTGCTATGCTACTTGCAGCTGTTGTTTTTGTAGGGGGAGTTTTTGTGTGGGATGGAGCAAAAGAGGATGTCAGCAACCTTTCTTTAACTCAAGAAGAGTTTGAAGGCCTTAAAGAAAAACTTAAAGAAAGCAGTCGTGCAAGTGACGCTCCTACAGTTACTGATGCATCTGAGTGGGAGACCTATACAAATTCAAATTTAGGTATTTCATTTCAATATCCTCCCTCCTGGACACTTAAAAGGATGGAGGATGAAGGTAGGGGTGTTATAGAAATTGTCGCACAAAGAGATCAAAGTACAATGTTCACATACCATTCAGGTGAGTATAATGAAGTTGGTTTTGCAGAAGAAAGTACTGTAATTGTTGACGGGAGAAGTTTAACACAAAAAAAGAGAGAGTTTGACATTCGTATACCTGTTTCAGATACTCAGCTTATAAAATTTGAATCCGATAAGCTTGATACATATGATGAAGTATTAAGGAAGATACTTTCCACTGTTAACTTTTTATAACGTGTAACTACACTATCAATTAAAAAACCCTCCGATTATAGTCGGGGGGCTTTTTAATGTTGCCGTGTATTAAAATTGTGATATTTTACAAATATATGGTTAACTCAGACACAAAACGGGTTGTTGTTATAGGCGGAGGCACCGGCACTTATACTGTACTTACGGCGCTAAGAGATTATAAAAGTTTACACCTATCCGCGATTGTATCTATGTGTGATGATGGTGGGGACACGGGAAAGTTGCGTGACCAGTACGGTGTGCTGCCGCCCGGAGATGTAAGGCGCTGTTTAGTTGCTCTCTCGGGAGGAAATAATATACTGTCTAAACTTTTTGAAAAACGTTTGTTTAAAGGCCACAGCTTGGGAAATTTAGTTTTAGCATCTCTTGAGAAGTCGTATGGAGATTTTGAAAGCGCCATCAAAGTAACATCAAACCTCCTGAGGGTTCGCGGAGAAGTTATTCCGGTAACTCTTGATAATGTGCGTTTGTATGCAGAACTGGAAGGAGGTTATACTATTAACGGAGAAACTAATATTGATATACCCAAGCATAATCCTGACCTTAAAATTGAGAGTATTTTTACTAAACCGGAGGCACGTGTGAATCAAAAAGCGAAAGACGCCGTCAGTAAAGCCGATTTAATATTAATAGGCCCCGGTGATTTATATACAAGCATTTTACCTAATTTTATTACCGAGGGTTTTTCCGGGGCGGTTGAGGCGGCGCAAGCCAAAAAAGTTTATATATGCAACTTAATGACTAAACACGGAGAAACCACCGGTTTTTATGCGGAAGATTTTGTAAATGAGGTTGCGAATTATGTAACCCCCGATTATATTTTGCTTAATACCACCATACCTTCCGCGGACAGATTAAGTAAGTATAAAGAAGAAGGTTCCGGTATGGTTGTAAGACGCAATAAGGAAGATTGGCCGGGCCTCATAAAGGCAGATTTAATTACGGAAGACGGTTTACTCCGGCACGATTACGGTAAATTAGCAAACAATATTGTTTATAGAATACTATATGAAACGGGTTAAATTAACTGAAAACAATATTTCGGATATAGTTCGCGAGGCAGCGGACAAATTACAAAAGGGAAGAGCGATAATTTTTCCGACTGATACGCTTTACGGCTTAGGAGCTGATGCTTTGCGTGAAGATGCAGTGGAGAGGTTTTTTGCTCTCAAAAAAAGACCCGCGAATAAACCGATCCCGCTTTTTGTGAAAGATATTGATATGGCTAAAGAACTGGCTTTTATAGATAAAAAACAGGAAGAAATTTTAAGTAAATTTTGGCCGGGTGCTTTTACTTTTGTCCTTAATAAGAGAAAGAAAGTAAGTAGTCGTCTTAGCGCTAATACTCAGAAAATAGGGCTCCGCATACCCAATAATGATTTTTGCCGGGCTTTGCTTAATGAATTTAACAGCCCTATTACGGCTTCCTCCGCGAATATAAGCGGGATGGAGAACCCGGCTGATGTCGATGAAATTATAAATCAATTCAAAGCGGAATCTGTTACCCCGAGTTTTGTTATTGAGGCCGACAAACAAGCAGGAGAGCCCTCTCTTGTAGTGGATATTTCTTTTCCGCAAAAACCACAGGTTATACGAATGAGTCAAACCAATCCCCAGAAAATGCAGGAAATTTTTGATATCATGAAATAAAGCTCACTTTGTTAGCTTACAAGCACGGAACCATGCGGAACTATCCACGGAACATGTACGGAAACCTTTCAGTGTAGTTCCGCGATGTATATTAAGTTCCGCGTTTATTCCGCGATTTTGTGAGCGCAGCGAACAAAAATGTTTGAACATAACGAAGATAATAATCTATTTCATTGGCCTCACCTGGAGCTTAATCTAACCAAAGAACTTAAGAGTTTTTA
>CAYMUG010000016.1:11601-13910 GCA_964393575.1 uncultured Candidatus Saccharibacteria bacterium
TATTTCATTGGCCTCACCTGGAGCTTAATCTAACCAAAGAACTTAAGAGTTTTTACGCTTTTGTGGCTTTGCGTGGTTTTGCGCTTTATTCCGTCATTATTTTTGAACCGATTTATCTTTATTTGTTTTTTGATAAATCTATTGCCCTCGCTTTTTTATTTATAGGTATAAGAGCTTTTGTATTCGGAATTTTGGCTCCGGTGGGCGTAAAAATAGTAAATAAAATCGGCATAAAACATACAATTTTACTCAGTGTACCGGTCACATTTCTTTATTTTTTAGGACTGTGGCAAATAGAGCGTTTCGGGGACTTTGCTTACCTCCTTGCTTTATGGGGAGCTTTGGGAAGTATGCTTCACTGGCCGGCGTACCACATATTTTTTACCCGGGTTTCGGACAGAGGATACAGAGGAAAAGAAACGAGTTACAGAACCATTATTCTTTCTATAACCGCCAGTATCGCGCCTTTAGTGGGAGGTTTTATAATTTCCGTTTTTGGATTTCCGACTTTGTTTATGGTAGTCCTGGCCTTGCTTTTTTCCGCGGTTATACCACTGTTTCTCTCCGGAGAAACTTATGAAAGGTTTGATGAGTCGTATAAAGAGATCTTTAAGGATCTCTTTAGAAAAAAATACAGGAGGCGCTTTCTGTCATTTGTAGCTCTCGGCACGGCAACTTCGGTGCAAAAATTTGTGTGGCCCCTGTTTCTTTTCGTTTTAGCAATTAGCTTTAAGGATTTAGGTATAATTACCTCAGCGTCGCTCATTATAGGTATGGTATTTGTTTACTATATAGGTAAAGTGGCGGACAAAATGGGACCTCGTGTTTTAGGATTAGGTGTTGTGTTGAGTGCAATTATCTGGCCTATAAAAATGTTTGTAACTACACCTTTAACTGCATTTTTGGCAAATACTCTGCACAGGTTCAGCCGTTCGGCAACACTTATTCCTTTTTCCGCTATGTTTTACGACTGGGCCGAAGAATATGAAGACGCAAGAGACAGAATTGTGCTTTTAAGAGAAATAGGAATCAATACTTCGCGTGGAATTTTAATGCTCACTCTTGCTTTTATATTTGCCACAATAGCTGAACCCGAGCACTTAAAGTGGACTTTTATAGTCGGAGCGGTGTTTACCTTGGGTCTTCTCGCGATTATTAAAAAACCCTCAAGGATATTCAGGGTAGGCAAGGAGTAATAACTATTAGAAATTAGTTGTTTATATCCGTGGAAAGGGAAAATTAGTAAGCTAACGTAATACGTTATACGGCAGCCTGCCTGCCGGCAGGCAGGCGCTGCGCGTTTCGTTGTACGATGTGCGCCCAGCGTAAAGTTTTCGGACACGCATTTCGTCGAACGCTAACCGATACGCGCGGCGCTAACGATTAACGCGATACGCGGAAACTATTTTCTAATTTCCATATATACTATTTTCCGGTTACTCACCACCATCATCATCTTCATTTGCCTGATGCACAACTCTTTGCGGGAAGGGGATTTCTATGCCTTCTTTATCAAAAGCCATCTTTATTCGTTTTCTGAATTCGCCTGTAGTAGCCCATTGTTCAAGAGGTTCTGTTTTACCCATTACTTTAAGCAATATTGCCGAGTCGCCGAATTGGTTAACCCGTAAAAATTGAGGTGCTTCTTTTATTTCGCCCTTCCACTCAGGATCTTCGGACAACTCTATTCCTGTCCGGTTTATTACTTCTATCGCTTTGTCCAGGTTCGTGTCATACGCCACACCTATATCAATGTGTACATTGCCGTAATTTTTTGAAAGATTGCTCGCAATGTCTATGCTGCCGTTCGGTATATTGTGTACTGTTCCGTCCAGGTCTCTTATTATAGTTCGGCGTAGGTTTATATCTTCTACAACACCTATTTTGTCACCGAACTGCGCTACATCATCCACCCTGAATTGGTTTTCAAAAAGGATAAATACACCGTTGATGAGATCTTTGATAAGATATTGTCCCCCGAAACCGAAAGCAAGGCCCCCGAGGCCGGCTGCCGCAAGTAGTGGGCCCGTATCTATGCCCAGTTCTGACATAATCATCATAGCGCCCACGAGAAGAACAACAATATGCATTGTTGTATGAAGAGCTCCTATTAAGGTGTCTTCCCGTCTCTTTTCTTCTTCTTCTGTGCCGCCCTCCTCTTGTTCTACAAGTTTTCTTATTAATTTTTGACTAAGACGTTTAGTTATTCTGTGGAGAATATATAGACCTACTAATATGCCCAAAATACGTAAACCGCTGGTGAGAAACCACGGCATTACAGTATCCGATAAAAATTGTGCTGAAATATA
>CAYMUG010000017.1:0-13875 GCA_964393575.1 uncultured Candidatus Saccharibacteria bacterium
ACTAATTTCTAAGCTTAAAAATGAAACTCGTAAACCAATCCAAGGATACTTATATTCTTCGTCTGGATCCGGATGAAGAGTTTATTGAAACAATTCAGAATTTTTGTGTTGAAAACAATATAAAAAGCGCATGGCTTGAAGCTGTGGGTTCTACCAAAGAACTTGAACTTGCGTACTTTAACGTAGATGAAAAAGAGTATGAAACCGAAAGTTTTCAGGAATTTTTAGAGATAATTACAATTACAGGCAATATCTCTGTTAAGGAAGGGGAGGTTTTTTGTCATGCTCACGGAATTTTCGGCAAAAGTGATATGAAATCTTTGGCGGGTCATGTGAATAGATGCATAATATCAGCTACCGGTGAAGTTATGCTTCATAAGTACGAGGGTAAAGTTGAGAGAAAGTACGATGAAAATACGGGACTTCACCTTTTGAGCTAACAGATTATGCAAGCTATACATAAAAATAAATCACAAGGTATCTATCTTGACTATGCCGCCACAACTCCTGCATCGGATAGGGTATTGGGAGAAATACAAAATTATTATAGGGAAAACTTCGGCAATCCTTCCGCTATGCATCTTCTGGGCCAAAAAGCCCAGTCCGCTTTAGATGAAGCACGTAGCGCTGTAGCAGAAATCTTAGGAGTTTCATGGCAGGAAATTTACTTTTTGCCTTCTGCCACGGAAACTATTAACCTTGTTTTACGAGGATATTTTAATTTTCATAAAAAAGATATTGACGCTCCTCATATAATAACTACTAACATAGAACACAGCGCGGTTATTAATACATGCAGGGCTTTGGAGGAAGAAGGCGCACGGGTTACTTATTTACCCGTAGACAAAGAAGGGCTTGTTACCGCAGAGCAGGTTAAAAATGCGCTTTCCCGGGACACTATTTTGGTTTCGATAATGTACGTAAACAATGAAATAGGAACGGTGCAGCCAATCAGGGAAATTGCAAGCACTATTGCCGAGTACAAAAAAGAAACCGGCGATGATAAGCTAAAATTCCACATTGACGCAGTACAGGCAACTAACTACCTGGATATCAACGCTAAAAATCTTGGTGTTGATATGATGACACTTTCCGGACATAAAATTTACAGCGTAAAAGGTGCGAGTGTGCTTTATAAAAACGAAAAAACTACATTGGAACCGATTGTAACAGGAGGCGGCCAGGAGAGGGGGCTGCATTCAGGAACAGAAAATGTCCCTGCTATTATGGCTTTTGCCGAAGCTCTTAGAGAGACAGAAGAAATTAAAGATGAAGAAACGGAAAGAATCACCGTGTTACGCGATAAATTTATAAATGAAGTTTTGGACGGTACGGATAAAGTGCTTTTGAACGGATCCCATTCTCGTCGGGTTCCAAATAATGTCAACTTTTGTTTTAAGGAAAAATCCTCTGAAGCGCTTATACCCGCTTTTGATGCTGAGGATATTTATGTCTCAGGAGGTTCGGCTTGTGCCTCTCGTGTGCCGGAACCATCTCACGTGATTTCCGCAATAGGAAGAGAAGAATTTGCAAAAAATGCTATTCGCTTTACTTTAGGCAGGCAAACAAAGGAAAATGATATTGAAAGGGCGATTGATATAACAATTAAAATAGCAAATGAGTAACATGGCAGAAAAAAACCAAAACATAAAACAAAGAATCAACCAGGCGCTTGCCGGTTCGGCTGCGTTTATACTAATATTTTCTTTTGTTTTTGCTTTTCTGGGAGCAGTATTTGGAATATATTTAGGGCCGGAAATCGTAAATGATTTTAGAGATCTGGAAAGCTTTTTCACAGAAGAAACGGATACAGATGCGCGGAAGAACCAAACTTCTACAAAGCCATCTACGCCCGCTTTGGGTATAGAAAAAGCAACTACCCGTGTTGTAAAAGAGGCCTCCCCTTCTGTAGTGAGTGTGTTAGCCACCCGGGATTTGAGCTTTTTTGAACGCAGTCTTTTTCCCGGATTCAGGCAGGAAGGTACAAGGCATGAGCAGTCAGTAGGAACGGGTTTTGTGGCCGCTGAAGATATTATAGTTACCAATAAACACGTAGTTGCCGATAAAAACGCTGAGTATACCGTAGTTACATCGGAAGAAGAAAAGCTTGATGCGGAAGTCGTGACACGTGATCCTGTTGAGGATCTCGCAATATTAAAAGTGGAAAACCTTAATCTATCTCCGCTTGAGTTGGGTGACTCTTCTAATGCCAAACCCGGACAGTTTGTTATAGCAATAGGAAATGCCTTAGGAGAATTCAGGAATACGGTGTCAGCCGGAGTTGTTTCAGGTGTGAGTAGAACTCTTACGGCCGGCGGATCGTTAGGTCAAAGCGAAGTTTTGAGAGAAGTTATACAAACAGATGCGGCTATAAACTTAGGCAACTCAGGAGGTCCGTTACTAAATCTGCGCGGGGAAGTAATAGGAATAAACGTAGCAAAAGCCGGCGGGGCAGCGGAGAATATAGGATTTGCCATCCCTATAAACAGAATCAAAAACTCCCTGGAACAGATCGAGGAAAGAGGTGAGGTGCAGTACCCGTTTTTAGGAGTAAGATATATAGTCATAAACCCCGGGATTCAAGAGTTGAACCGTCTTCCTTATGATTACGGCGCTTTAATCGTTAGAGGTCAAAATCCGGGAAATGTTGCTGTTGTACCGGGCTCCGCTGCGGATAAAGCGGGTATTACAGAAAACGATATAATATTGGAAGTCGAAGGAGAGAAAGTTACCGAAAAAAATCCTCTGGATAATATTTTAAGTAAATATAAACCGGGAGATAGGGTTGAGCTTAAGGTTTATCAGGAAGGAGAAGAGAAAGATATAACCGTTACCCTGGATTCCCGCGATTAATTGTTTAGCAAACTATTGACGAGAGTGCTAAAAGTTGTATATAATAGCATCAAGAATCAGGAATTGAGAATAAAGAATGAGGATATAGAATTAAGCTCACTCCGTTCGCAATAAATGACAAATAACTGATGACCGATGACAGGATAAAAATTTTGGCATTTGCCATTAGTCATAAGTCATAAGTCATTTGTCATTTTGTGAGCGCAGCGAACAAAATTATGCATAACTTCACACAATACGCACAGGATGCTCTAAAAAGAGCTCAGGAAATAAGCCAAAACAGGAGCCACCAACAGGTTTCTGATCTTCATCTTTTAGCATCTCTTTTAGAACAGGATGGCAGTATAGTGCGTACTGTTATGGACAAATTTGGTATTGACACCGAAGCTCTGAGTAAAAATGTGGATTCGGAATTGGATAAGTTACCGCGAATAATTAGCCCCGGCGAATCAGCTGTGGGTACTTTGCCTTTCGGGCAAATACACATTACTCAGGAGCTTGCTAAAATTTTAGGCAGAGCGCGGGAGGAAACAAAGAAATTTTCCGATGAATATATAAGTGTTGAACATTTGTTTTTAGCTCTTGTAGACACTTCAACCAAAGCGCAAATGATTTTGCGTGAAGCCGGTATGATTGCCGGGGCAACAATAGGAGATGAGCAAGTTAAGGAACTTAACTATGATAATGCTTTAAAGGTCTTAAGCGAGCTTCGCGGAGGTGTACGCGTAACGGATCCCAACCCTGAAGATAAATTTCAGGCGCTCGAAAAATACGCCCGCAACCTTACCAAAGAAGCGCGGGACGGAAAACTGGATCCTATTATAGGTCGCGACGATGAAATTAGGCGTGCTATGCAGGTATTAACCAGGAGAACCAAAAATAACCCGGTGCTCATAGGGGAAGCCGGAGTAGGTAAGACCGCCATTGTAGAAGGGCTCGCTCAGAGAATTGTTGACGGGGATGTCCCTGAAACCCTCAATAACAAAACCCTGCTTACACTTGACCTGGGAGCACTGGTAGCCGGCGCGAAGTACAGGGGCGAATTTGAGGATAGATTAAAAGCGCTTCTTAAAGAACTTGAACAAAATTCAGGTAATTCAATACTTTTTATAGACGAACTTCATACAATAGTCGGTGCAGGTGCTGCAGAAGGATCTATTGACGCTTCAAACTTATTGAAACCGGCTCTTGCCCGCGGAAACCTGCGGGCAATAGGTGCAACCACCACTCAGGAATATCAGAAGTATATAGAAAAAGATCAGGCATTGGAGAGAAGGTTTCAGCCGGTGTATGTAAAGGAGCCCACCACAGAAGACGCAATATCTATTTTGCGGGGTATTAAAGAAAAATATGAAGTACACCATGGAGTGCATATTACGGACCCTGCAGTAGTAGCCGCGGTAAAACTCTCCAAACGTTATATTACAGACAGGTATCTGCCCGATAAAGCTGTAGATCTTATAGATGAAGCTACTTCCGCGCTTCGCTTAAGCATAGAAAGTAGTCCTGAGCATTTAGACAAAATGAATAGAGAAGTGCGTCGTCTTGAGATAGAAAAAGAAGCCCTCAAGAAAGAAAAAGATAATAAGTCCAAAGAATCCGCGAGAGACATCAAAAAGCAATTGGCGGATTTAAAAGAACAGTCCAGAGCCGCGGAAAGCAAGTGGAGAAATGAAAAGGATATAATAACTAATATTCATACTCTCAAGAAAGAAATTGATGAACTAAAACAGATGGCGGATATTGCCGAACGTTCAGGAGATCTTGAAAAAGTAGCTGAGGTAAGGTACGGCACTATTCCGGAGAAGGAAAAAAATCTTAAAAACTACGAGCAGGAGCTCGCGAGAATACAGCAGAACGGGCGCATAATGCGGGAGGAAATAACTGAAGAAGATATTGCTAATATAGTTTCCCGCTGGACAGGAATTCCTGCCGAAAAAATGTTACAAAAAGAAGCCGAACGCTTGAACGATATGGAAAAAGAACTTAAGAAAAAAGTTGCGGGACAGGATGAAGCTGTTGAAGCCGTCAGCAATGCTATTCGCAGAAATCGCGCCGGAGTCGGCGAGACACAAAAACCTATAGGTTCGTTTCTGTTTATGGGCCCCACGGGCGTGGGCAAGACCGAGCTTGCGCGAGCCCTGGCGGAATTTATGTTTGACGACAAGGAAGCTATGGTGCGGCTTGATATGTCTGAGTATATGGAACGCCATTCCGTAAGTCGAATGATGGGTTCTCCTCCCGGCTATGTCGGCTACGAAGAAGGAGGCCAGCTCACCGAAAGAATACGAAAAAGACCTTATACGGTGGTGCTTTTGGATGAAGTGGAAAAAGCTCATCCCGAAGTATTTAACACACTCCTCCAGATTCTTGACGACGGACGCATTACAGACGGCAAAGGCAGAGTAGTGGATTTCAGCAACACAGTTATTATTATGACAAGCAATATAGGCAGTGGCTACATAAAAGATATGTCTTCACTCGGCTTTAAGTCGGAGGACGGGGGCGCCTTATCCGCGCAGGAAGAAAATATGCGGGATAAAGTTATGGAGGCGCTTCGTGAGCAGATGAAGCCGGAGTTTCTTAATCGTCTGGACGAAATAACTATATTCCATCCTCTGAACAAATCCGTGTTATCCGACATTGTGGACATTCAGCTTTCCAATATGAAGAAAAGGTTGGAGGAGCAGGATATTAAAGTAACAGTAGGCAAAGGGGTAAAGGAGTTTATAGCCGAGAAAGGTTATGACCCGAATTTCGGCGCCAGACCTATGAAGCGGGCTATCCAAAAACACATTCTTGACCCGCTGGCTAAAAAACTGATTGAAAACCAGTCCGAGGGCAAAAAACGGGTTTATCTGACCGAGAGCAACGGCAAACTGAATATTAAGGTAACATAGAACCACTACGACAATGACGATAACCATGACACAGCGTTCGCAAAGCGAACGCAGAAAACAACCGTGCTTGCCGACGTGCAGGCAAGATTGATCATAGTTATTGTCTATAGTAAAAATCCCGCATCAATTGATGCGGGATTTTTACGCGCCGTACTTGGGAACTTTTATACCATGTTTTCGGAAATACTTTATCGCGCTTTTGAGGTGAATTCGGGTATATTTGTTTATAAGCGCGGTTATAATCATTTTGTTTTTACTTGACCTGCCGTGATAATGGTACATTTTTGCCTGCGGTATGTATACGACGCTGTACCCGGCCTCCCAAAATCTTCTGCATAAATCCACGTCTTCCATATACATAAAAAATTTTTCATCAAAGTATCCTACCTTATCCAAATATTCTTTTTTTATCATAAGAGCTGATCCCATAAGCCAGTCCGCCGGAGCAACCCTTTCTTTCATATCTTTTATGTCTTCCATTTGGAATCGCGCCAGTTCCTCCTTTCCCTTTTTTGTTTTCCCTAGAAACGACCTCCGCATTAAAATAGTTGAGGGTTTGTAATACCTAAACGCTGAGTTTTGGTGTGTCTCGTCAAAATTATGCAAATGAGGCCCCGCTATTCCTGTTTTCGGGTTTTTCTCCATATAACCTATGAGAGTGCTTAATGCTTCAACGTCGTGCATTATAACGTCGGCATTCATCACAAATACGTATTCACCTTGTGCTATATATAAGGCACGATTAACGCATTTACTGAAACCCACGTTTTCCTTTTGGGTTAAATATTTTACTTCCGGAAACAGGTCAGCCATCATTTCCCGTGTCTCAGGTATCGTTTCGGAGTCGCTTACTATAATTTCCGCCTCTCTGTCGCCATCTTTTTCAAAATGATGTTTCCATCTATAAACATACCTCAAAGCAAGTTTGAGGATTTCCGGAGATTTGTAATGACTTACGATTATTGAAACTTTCATAAAATTTTTATCCGATTCTTTTAGGAGCAAATTATACCATATTTGTATTAAATTTCAATATGTGAATTGTCTTCCGCCATAACTTTATAACCTTTAGTGAATGACCTTGACGCTCTTTCTACTGTAACCCCGGCGCCAAGTATACTGTTAGTTATTTTATTAGTAGCTTCAATGAAGCTGTTATCCATAATGATGGAGTTTTCTACCTCTGAGTTCTTAACAATTGTGTTGTTGCCTACGGATGTGTATGGCCCTATGTAAGAATTTTCTATTTTTGCGTTTTTACCTATACTCACCGGCCCTTTTATAATACTGCGCCCTGTTACCGAAGCACCTGTCTTTATTTCAATTTGGCCTTCTAATTCCGTTTCTTCTTCTGTGTGTCCGTCTATATTTCTCTCAAGCGCGTCAAGGAGGATGCGGTTGCCTTCCAATATATCTTCAGGTTTGCCGGTATCTTTCCACCACCCCGATATTTCTTTGTATCCCAATTTTAAACCTTTATTTATCAGGTAAGTATGCGCGTCTGAAATTTCAAATTCTCCGCGGTGGCCGAGTTCAATATTGTCTACGGCCTCCAGGATGTTGTGGTCATAGATATAAATTCCGGTAACTGCAAGCTCAGATGCGGGGTTTTCAGGTTTTTCTTCCACCTTTAATATTTTGCCGTTTTCAATAACAGGAACACCGAACCTTTGGGGTTGTTCCACGCGCGAAAGCGCTAAGAAGCAATTAAGATTTTCTTTTTGGAATTCCTCAATGAACCCTGTTAAGTCAGCTGTTATTATATTATCACCCAGATAAAACAGAAACGAATCTTCGTTAATAAAGTTTTTTGCGTTTTTTACGACATGAGCCAACCCCAAAGCGCCGCCCTCTTGTTCAATATATGTAATGCGGACTCCGTAACGGCTCCCGTCCCCTAAAATTTTTTGTAAGTTTTCTTCTCCTTTATTCACGGAAATTCCTATTTCTTCTATTCCCGCATCTGCAACTTTTTCCACCGCGTGTTCTATCATCGGCCTGTTTGCCAATGGTATTGTATGCTTGTTTCTCGTATTCGTTATAGGCCGTAATCGCGTTCCTCTTCCGCCCGCGGTAATTAATGCCTTTTTAACTTGTTGTTTAGGCTGGCCTTGGGTTTTTTCGCGATCATAGTAATGGTAATGACCGTGTACGCTGTCATAGTAATAGTCATTGGCTATTGTATCCTGTATCCTGCCTCCTGCATCTTGGTCATCGTGGCTTCTGTTCTCGTCATTGTCATTATTGCGCTCTTTGTCATGGTCATGGTCATGGTCTTGGTCTTGGTCTTTGTCATAGTCATTGTCATCGTTGCGGTCTTTGTCATCGTCATCGTGGTTTCTCAGGGCCTGCCACCATTCTTTATTTTCCCTATACCATTCAATTGTTTTATTCAATCCTGCGTCAAAACCTACCTCCGGCGACCAGCCGATGCTTTTTATTTTTTCTGTCTTAAGCGCGTACCGCCTGTCATGACCTTTTCTGTCTTCTACATATTCTATGTAGGACTTATCTTTCCCCAATTTGTGAAGGATGTTATAAGTTAAATCCAGATTGGATTTTTCAAATCCGCTGCCTATATTGTAAACCTCTCCCGCGCCGCCTTTCTTAATAATGCAATCAATCGCTTTTGAATGGTCGTCTACATATAACCATTCTCTTACGTTTTCTCCGTCTCCGTAAACAGGAACTTTTTTATCCATAAGCAGGTTAGTAATGAATCGGGGAATGACCTTTTCCGGGTACTGGTTGGGCCCGAATACATTACAGGAGTGGGTAACTATAACATCCGTTCCGTATGTTTTCGTGTACGCTCTGCACAAGAGATCCGCTCCCGCTTTTGAGGCGGAATAAGGGCTGTTGGGTTGGAGAGGAGAGTTTTCACTGAATTCCCCCGATTCAGTTGATCCGAACACTTCATCCGTGCTTATTTGTACAAGGCGAATACTGTGTTTATCGGCTTCCTCCAGTAGGTTGTGCGTACCCACTATATTGGTTTGTATAAACGGAGAGGCGCTTTCAATTGAATTGTCAACGTGGGTTTCAGCGGCAAAATTTACGATAAGTTTAATATTGTTTTCTTTTATAACAGTATCCAGAGTTTCTGCGTCTGCAATGTCCGCTTTCACGAATTTATATCTGGTGTCCGCCTCTATATTTTTTAAATTTTCAGAATTTCCCGCGTAAGTAAGCTTGTCGTAGTTTACAACTTTGATATCGTTATACTTTTCAAGCAGATATTTAACGAAGTTACTGCCCATAAACCCCGCGCCTCCGCACACTAAAACAGAAGAGGGCACATCCCCCCGGTTTTTTAATATATTTTCGTACTCCTCTAACGGTAAAACGTCAAAACCCATAATTAGTTTTCCTTTTAAGCGGTTTCAAAACTGTGTATATTCTATCAGAAAAATACATAAAAAAAATCTTGACATAAATATAAAGTTGATGGTTTATAACCACAACCCCAGGCAACGGGGGTTTAACCCCCGTTGCCCGTCTATTTGGTTTCTATAAACACATAGTTGTATGGTACACTGCCTACTATGGGAAATTTAGAAAACGTAGGCGGCAAGGT
Source organism: uncultured Candidatus Saccharibacteria bacterium (assembly GCA_964393575.1). Lineage (GTDB taxonomy): Bacteria > Patescibacteriota > Minisyncoccia > Spechtbacterales > 2-12-FULL-38-22 > CAYMUG01. The sequence continues at coordinate 9,331 of CAYMUG010000017.1, forward strand.
GATTAGTAAAATATGGTGGTTTGTAATTATAGGTGTCGCTTTGACGGCGGTTTTGGTTGTGCGCGAATTTACGGATATTACAACCGCGAGGAATGAGCAAATAGCTAAATATATGGAGATACAGTCAGAGCGCACGATAAATGCTTATCAATCCCAATCCACCCCGAAAAAAACATACAAACAAGCGCGCCAAGCGCTTTTAGATAACGACCTTGAAGGCGTGTTGGATACAATACATCCTACAGTCAGAGAAAGGTATAGAGATACTTTAGAAGAGGATTACAGAAAAAATAATTTACCCGAATTAGCTGAAAATGTTAACCCTTTAACAGAAAAAGTTGAAGAAGAAGAAAATACAGTAATATACAAAACCCAATTAATCTCAATTTCTTCCGGCTCCAATATCTTTCATAACTCCCAAAAACACGTTGAGTTTACAAAAACCAAAAACAACGCCTGGAAAATAAGCTCAATTTAGATTCGAATGCGGGGGAGGCCGAGCAACAGGATAATCTAAGACAACGGGGGTCTGTACTACGCGAGTGGTCATGCAGGGAAACCTGCATGGGTGCCGAAAGGCATTGCCCGATGGCGGGCTTTGTGTTTTTATAAAATTAAATAAACAAACTTATGGAAAATAAAGTCACACTCCATTCTGAATCATCTCGTGAATTATTTGAATTCGCTCGGGAGCACTTTTTAGCTTTGCTAAATAAAGAATTTGGAATAGGAATTTTCCAAAGAAAAAGAGCTTATCCAAAAGCTCTGTTGTATACTATTTTTTTAGCAATGATTGCCTCAAAAGACCTGCTCAACGAAAAAAAATTATGACAATTTGGTAAAAGATCTTGTTGTGCAGTATTGTATATTTAATAATCAGACATCTACCTCAGCAGTAAGGAAACAGATAGAAATTTACGAAAATGCTATGCAAGAAAAACGAGGTCCTAAGGGAAAGGATGGTGAACATAACTGGCTTTGGCCGTTGTCCCATACAGGGCTACAGTCAATCAGAGACGACGAAGCCAAAGATGCTTTTGCTATGACCTATATGATGGAGTATTCATCTAAAATTATTGCTAAAATAACAGAAATTATTGCTAATAAAAAATAACAAGGAAACTTTATGAAACTAACAAAAGCAGACAACCCACAAGAGATAGAAAAATATTCGCATATTAAACCTGCTCCAACTTTTGGGCCAAAAAGATGTTTTGCTAAATTTCCAGGTGGAAGGTATTCATGTACGTTAGAACAATACCATGATGGCCCACATGTCGCACACTTTTTTAAAAAAGTTGTGGCGGTTTGGGGTTAATGATTAATTAAATAAATTTAAATATGACAAAAAGAAACAAAATTGAAACGATGCATACATCCATAAGAGCTGTCGGTATTTTATGGCTTGCTGTGGGTGTATTCCAACTTGTGGTAAGCCTTTTTGCTTCTGCTGGCGAATTGTTTCCGGTTGGATTGATTAATGCTGGCTTGGGTGCGTATTTTGTAAAAACAAGCAAAGATATACTTAGTTACTATAAGCAGGATGCAGAAAAAGCAGAAAACTCAACCAACCAATTATTTTGGGTCTGTGCAGTTCTTTTTGTTGCGACGATAGTGTTTGTATTTTTTGAGCCTGCGCTTGTCTTGACTGGTATTCTTTTGATTGTACTTTTATATCAAGTACAGAAAGGCAGAGAGTATTTTAAACACAAAAAAGAATAAACCTATTTGAACAACCAAAAAGAAGCCTTAGAACTATGTACAAAAAACCGAAACAATTAGTTGAATCCTCATTTTTACTTAGAAAATTTTATGGAAGAAGATTCATTTAAAAAAATAGTAGAAAAAATAAATTTACCTATAGCAATAATAATATCTGTAATTTTAATTTTGCTTTTTGCTGTATGGTCAGAACAAAAAGAAAAAAAGCTTAGTGCAGAATGTAGTGATTTAGCAATTGAATTTGCCAAAGAGACTTCGGGAGATGATCAGAAAGATTATAACCTTGCCTACGACACCTGTATTAAGAGTGGGGGTAAGGATAATTTCATGAAATCTCTTCGAGGTAGTAGCGGAAATTGATTACACGCTAAGTTTTAAATATATGAGTAATGTAGAAAAAAATTATAAACCAGATTATTCCTACGGCGTACTTATGGTTCTTATGGCGATTCTTATATTTGGCGGCGTTATCCTGCTTAACAAATTTCAAAACCGAGACATAGACCATGCCTGCGCTGATCAAATTATAGATAAGTACGGCCTTAGAGAAGATAACAAAATGGAGGGTGTTGAGGTTGTAAAAATAAAAGCATCAAAAAGCAAGGGTTGCTGGGCAGAGTTTGCCTTTTTCGACACGAGCTCCGCGGGCGAAAAGACATACACATCTTTAGCTCTTTTTAATGCAGACCAGGCATATTATGAGGTTTGGTATAGTCCTAGTCATTGCGGGTATATAAAAAGGGAGTACCCTCGTGTGAAAGATTGTTATCAAAACAAAGCCGCATACAAAGCACATACAGAACAAATACTTAACAAGTAATCTCCAAAGAGTTTGAAAATATCAATAACCCAAAGAAACCAAGTCTGTGCGGTAGAGCCATCTTATATGGGAAGATGAAAGAGGAATTTTTTGCCTACGCCCCCCCCGGGGGGGCGTAGGCAAAAATTAAACCTGCTTTTTTATATACACGGCGCCCGCCATGGGCATTTCATTGTTTACAAGATACATATAATATTATATAGTATACCCACTTGAAAAAATAGCATAAATAATCAAACTAATATGGAAATCTGGGGAATACCAATAATATTTATAATAATTTATATAGTATGGAGGGGCATAGCTGTGGCGAAGGATCAGAAAGAGTCTAGAAAACTTGAGCAAATGTCACCTCAATAACGGGAAGAATATCTTAAAAAACTGGAAAAACAAGCCTATGACAGAGAATAAAAGTTTAAAACTTATAGGGGGCTTGATTGCTTTATTTGGAGGCGCCTCGTTGATAATGTTTGCAATAAGAGAGGTGGAGGGACTAGACGCTTTCTTTGCAACTCTTTTTATGATTTTAGCTATGTATGCGCTTGGGGTCCGTAAGGAGGCTGAAAAGTATAGATATAAATATGAAAATTTGATAGTTTATGCGTTTAAGAAAAGCAGAAAGAAGAAACCGGAACCTATTTACGAAAACGGAAAACCAAAAGAACAACCATTGTTTTATGGTATAGGACCCGAAATTACTGAATTTGAAGAAGAGTTTGAGAATTGGCTCTCTGAAAGAGAATAAGGAAGATAAATATCTTTCATCTTTTTTGGATTATTGGCTTCACTTTTATACTCTCTACCTAGGGGAATTTTTCTGGAACTCCCACAAAGAGATAAACAATTCTTTGCCTTGAAACTTTTGCATGTTTAAAACCTTGCCATGATTGAAAAAATTAAAAAATTTCTAGAGAATAAATTTTCAGTTTTGTATCATTCTTTTAAACTCCATCTTTCCTCACTTAGGAGGGTGGATTTTAATAAAGATCACTATGTGCCACAATTCATTCTTAGGGAGTTTCAAATACCTACTAAGCATAAATGGACATATGTTTATAGAAGAAATGAGAATATTCAGGAAAAACCTATAAAAAAAGTTGCACAAAAGCTAGGTTTTTATATAGCCAAGACAAGAGGTGCTAAACGCAACACAAATTTTATAGATAAAAATATGTATCACACCCTAGAGACAAATATGGCACCGGTTCTTCAAGAACTTAAAAGTGTCACAGTTGATGTCTCTCTCGACCCCGAAAAAGAGTCGTTGATTGCTGAATTTGTAGCACATCAATACACAAGAACACCTGCTTTCTATGAGGTCGCAGAAGCTCTTTTGCTTGTCCTTATGGTGGATAAGGGGATTTCTAAAGACGAGCTTACTAGAAGTTATCTAAAAAATATTATAGAAAACAACCCTCATCATATCAGTTCTTCAGATATAAAACGTCGCCTAGTCTCTGACACAAAACTTAAAAATCATGAAAGTATTTGCCGACTCGTCTCTTTATTGGTAAGTATATTTATTATGGAAACTATATATAAGAAAGAATTTAAGCTAATTAAACCAAAGAATGATCGATTTTTTGTTTGTTCTGATAATCCTGTCGCGATCCTCAACACAGAAAATCACTCCTTGTTCCATATAACTTGGTGGGACCTAAAAGAAGATGAAATAGCTATATTTATGCCTTTGAGTAAAGAGCTGGGGGTTATTTATACTAACGGCGGATATGCTGGTCAATTAGACACAATTGAAGAGGAGTTTGTGGATGCTCTAAACACAAGCGTGATGGGCGCTGCATTGAATGAAATCTACTGCCACAAAAATGATGTAGATATAAAAAATAGGTTTGATGCAACATCTTTCTTGGATACTTAAACCAAATCTGACGTTGTATTATAGCGATCCTCCACAAAAAGGGTTCGAATTTTGTCTAATACTCGGAGCATTTTATGCTAAAATAAAAATGCTGTAGTTAACTACAGCATTAACTACGTAGTTA
>CAYMUG010000018.1:0-12984 GCA_964393575.1 uncultured Candidatus Saccharibacteria bacterium
GTATCCTTTTAATTTGAAATTTATTTTGCGCGTCGCGCAAAAGTGCTATGCCTTTACAATACGGAGTTCCACAATTCGTTGAAAGAGAAAAAAAGTTGCTTGGCCCCTTAACTGTCCGCCAAACAATTATTTTAGGAATTACAGCATTTATATTAATAGTAAGCTACTTTGTGCTGGATTTTATTGCATTTGTTGTACTTGCGGTTATTTTGGGAAGCAGCGCTGCCGCACTTGCCTTTATAAAAATAAATAAAAGACCTCTAACCAAAGTAATATTTTCTTTTATAAAGTACTTTATTCACCCTAAAACTTATGTATGGGAGAAAAAATCTGTAAAAACTTTCGGTTCAGAAAAGAAAAAAGGGGAAGAAAAAAAGACGAAGCAACTACTGAAAAACGAAGAAGAAAAAGAAGTTAAGGTACAAAACAGCAAAAAACCCAGCGAAAAAGAGATAGATCGATTATCCCAGGCGTTAGATCAGTAAGCTTCCCACAATTCTCAAAATCTGCGATTTTGTAAGAATCGTGAGGACTCCGACCCGTCGGATCGCTTACAGAAACCGGAAACTAGAAATTAGAAAATGGTTTCCGCGTTTACCGGTTTCCAATTTCTAATTTGTGAACGAAGTGAACCCCGCACCTGTTTCTATGGAAAGGTGCGGGGCAAGCAAAAACTATGGCTTCCGAAACCAATACACAAAAAATTGTAGACATACAAAACATCAGAAATGATGTTGTGATTGCAAAAGGCGGAAAAATGCGTGCGATTTTACTTGTGGGAAGTATTAACCTGGCACTCAAATCACAGGATGAACAGGAATCAATTATTTTAGGGTATCAGGATTTTCTCAACTCATTAGATTTCCCGGTGCAAATACTCGTAAATTCTCGTTTTATAAATATAGGAGGGTATTTGGAAAATATTAAAAAGATGGTGCCCAACCAAAAGACAGAATTATTAAAAATGCAGACACAAGAGTACACAAAATTTATTGAAAAGTTTGTGGAGGGTGCAAATATTGTTTCAACTAATTTTTACATAGTAATACCGTTTAGTTTGCTGGAAACAACCGCAAGGGAAGGAGGAGCAATGGAACGCCTCAAAAGCTTATTCGGCGCAAAAACAGACATAGAATCCGTGGAACAGGAAAAATTTATGTACTTTAAGGGACAGCTTATGCAAAGAGTTGATTTTGTATCAAGCGGATTACATCGTGTAGGCCTTACAACAAAAATGCTAAGTACAAAAGAGTTAATTTCACTTTTTTGGAGTATGTACAATCCCGGCGATTTAACCGAAAAAACATTAATAAACTCAATGTTCTACTAAAATGGCGGACAAAAATAAAAAACAAAAAAAAGAAAAAGGGCAACTTTTAAACTCTTCTTTTGAAACCGAGAAAGACAAGAGCAAACAAAAACAAAAAAAGGCGGTTAAACGTGTGACTGCTGCCCGCAAAAAACAACCTCAAATGACAAAAAAAGAAAAGAGGGAAAAAATGATTGAATTAGTAGCGCCTTCCGCTCTTAAGATAAACACGGACTACATGCAATTGGGAAGTACATTTATTCGTACGCTTTTCGTTTATTCATATCCCAAATATCTGGCCCAAAACTGGCTTAGCCCTATAATCAACCTTGATCAAACAGTGGACATTTCAATTTATATGAACCCAATCCCCTCTGAAACTGTTATGAAACAGCTTCAGAAACAACTAACCAGCATTGAGGCAGAAATGATGGAGAGAGAAGAAAAAGGTCTGGTTCGTGACCCTATGTTGGAGGCAGCTTACGAAAATGTAGAAAAACTGCGTGACAAAATGCAGACATCGCAAGAAAAAGCTTTTAAATTCGGTCTTTATATAACCATATACGCAAGCAGCGAAGAAAAGCTGAATGATGCAGAAAACAATGTTCGCAGCATTATGGAAAGTAAACTTGTGTATGTAAAACCCGCACTCTACCAACAGACAGAAGGACTTACAACCAGCCTTCCTCTGAACACAGATAAACTGAAGGTTACAAACATTTTAAACACCTCTTCAATGTCCTCTACATTTCCTTTTGTTTCTTTTGACTTATCCGATGACAAGGGTATTCTTTACGGAATCAACAGGCATAATTCAAGTTTAGTGCTTTTTGATAGATTTTCTCTGGAAAACGCAAACACAGTAATTTTAGGTAAATCCGGAAGTGGAAAGAGTTATAGCGTAAAACTGGAAATTCTGCGCAGTATGATGTTCGGAACAGATGTAATAGTAATTGATCCTGAAAATGAATACCAATATCTTGCTGAATCAACAGGAGGGAGTTTCTTTCACGTATCTCTAACGAGTGGAGACCACATTAACCCCTTTGATCTCCCACAAGTAGAAGAAGAGGATGATCCTTCCGAGATTTTAAGGTCAAACATTATTACGCTGATGGGCCTACTTAAAGTTATGATGGGCTCTATAACCGCCAAAGAAGAAGGGCTTTTAAATGAAGCAATACAACAAACCTATGCTTCCCGAGATATAACCCCCGAAACTACGGAGATGCATAAAAAAACTCCTCCTCTTATGCAGGACTTGCAAACTGTATTGAATAATATGGAGGGCGCGGAAAATCTTGCCGCTAAACTAAAAAAATATACAGAAGGAGTATACTCCGGATTCCTCAACAATCAAACAAATGTTAAAATGGAAGATGAGCAGTTTATAGTGTTTAACATCAGAGATATGGAAGACGAACTTCGACCGGTGGCAATGTACCTTATAATAAATTATGTGTGGAACCAAATCAGAAAAAATCTGAAAAAACGTATTTTAGCTATAGACGAAGCTTGGTGGATGCTTAAGTATCCGGAAAGCGCATCTTTTCTTTTTGGTATAGCAAAAAGAGCCAGAAAATACTTTCTGGGAGTAACCACTATAACGCAGGATATTGAAGACTTCACGAAATCAGAATACGGAAGGAGTATTATAACAAACTCTTCTATGCAGATTTTAATGAAGCAAGCGCCGGCCACAATTGACAGGTTGCAAAAAATTTTCAACCTTACCGACGAAGAAAAGTACCTGCTTTTGGAAGGCAATGTAGGAGAGGGGCTCTTCTTTGCCGGAACAAAACACGTGGCTTTAAAGGTAATAGCTTCGTACATAGAAGACCAGATTATAACCAGTGACCCTGAACAGCTTCTACAAATAAAAGAGGCGAAGGGAAAAATATAATTTTTTCCTCCTAAAATCTCTATGCATAATTTTCGAAACCCCAACTTACTAATCTATCTCTTGCCAACGGGCATATGGGGTACCAGACGTGCCTTCACTTAAATTGGCATAGAAATAAAATTATGGTCGTAAAAGTAAATGTACGTCAAAAATCTGGGCAGCGCGAAAGCGGTTGGGGTAAAAACCCGGGAATAGAAGTAATGCTTCTTATAATGGCTTTCTTTTTGGATATTATAGGACTAATTCCGGGAGTCGGTTTTGTCATTTCCTTTATTCCCGACATTATAGGAATGCTTACAATAGGTGTATATGATTGGACGGCTACAGGTAAAATGCCTATGCGTAAAAAAACTAAACAATTCTTTTTCAGGAAAGCAGGCGCGCGTTCAATTTTAGAACTTTTACCTATTACAGGCATCCTTCCTCTTTGGACAGTATATGTATTAAAACAAATGCGTAAGTAAATTATGGACTTAAAAAGCTTTTGGGAAAATTTAGATAAAAAGAAATTAGCGGCGGTTGCCGGGGTTATTTTGTTAATCGCCGGTTTTATTTGGGTCGCCTTTAACCCTTTCTGGGTAAGCGAACAAGTGGATACACCCGAAGAAATTAAAAGAAAAACCTTCCGCGAAGAGAACGTTGACTATGAAATAGAAACAGTCGGGGGAAATGAAAAATATTTTTACTTTAATGACGAGAGAGGTTTTCAGATTTACTATTCCGAAGCCGACGATACCTTTTATCTGAATATATTACGCAGTCAGTATGCTTCTTTAACACAGGAAGAGTTTCAAAACGAAGTTGTGCCTGAAATAGAAGGAGTATTCATAAATAATGTACTTGAACTAGAAAACAGGGAAGATGCATGCAAGCTGAATGTAGTTGTTTTCTCCGAAGCCGTAAGAGCACGAAGTGAGGTGCCTGACTCTGAAGCGGCCGAGGAGGGGTCTGTGGATGTAAGCGGGCCGCGCGCGTTGCCGGAGGTGAGACAGCCCTTATCTTTCTGCAATCAATAAATCTACTATGGGATACACAAAAAAACTCAGGGTAGCGCTAATTGTTTTTTCTTTACTTTTTTCATCCGCGCTTATTTTTTTAGGAGCAGAGCTATCCTCCGCTCACCCTGAAAGATCTGATGAATTACACGGAGAATCGGGTGAACAGGCTTGTCATGGTTATTTCGATTTAACTTCTAGTAGCGAATGTCACTGGGATAATATGGTTACATATTTCGGGGAGCATACCTGGATAGCTCAGGAAATAGGATGGTCGGAAAGCGACTGCACCAACATAATCGGCGGTGGCGGCGGCGATATGGTCGGAATATTTCAGATAAACTCCAGGGTGCACTGCGGACAATCATTCACCTGCGACAGATACGCGAATAACGGAGGCACCGAAAACCCCACTGTTGTTTTAAGTCCTAATAAAGAGACGTGCATGCGGCAACTCCAGGACCCCCATACTAATAAAATTGCTGCATGCGGAATGCTTGAAAGAAACGACTGGAATAAAGAGTATTGGTGTAGAGAAAGTTCAGACAATCCGGATATATGTCTTCAGTGGCAGGTTGCGGGACGTAATGAATGTAATCTTAAGGCAGATGTTCTTGAAAATTACTGTCCCTATAACCCCAATGGAGAGCCACAGGCAGATGATGGCTCATGCGGGACATGGGCTGACGAAGGAGGGGGCGGAACCGGCGGAGACGGATCTGGTGGCGGAGATGATGGTACTGATGACGGTGATGGCGGCACAACCCCCCCGACCACCGGTGGCGCAAGCGGAGATTGTGCAAAACCCGTATTGGGCCCCATAAGCTGCAACGTGGATTATCCGGCAGTACCCGTACCGGGAGGAACATTTGACTTAAACGAATTTTGTAAAGAAGGAGCGGAATTAGGAATAGGAGATATAATTGCCTTTATATATATCTTCTCGCTATGGATTTCAGGAATTACGGCATTTATAGCTCTTATATATGGTGGTGTATTATATATAACATCGGGAGCTAAACCGGGATTAAGAAATAAAGCAAATAATATAATAAAAAGCGTTCTTTGGGGTATAGCTATCCTTTTCGGTGCGGTTATAATTTTAAATATAATAAATCCCGATATAGCTAATTTACAGCTGACAGCCCAAAAAGAAATTGAAGCCGAATGTCCCGGAGAAGAAGGATCCGGTGGCAGAGACTCCGACGATGAAGACGGGTCCGATGATGGAGACGGAACTGATGGCGGAGATGGGACTGATAATGGTGGAACCGATGGAGGCGATAACGATGGTGTAGATGCAGAACCCGGTGTAGAATGCGAAGGCGAAGAAGGCGCCTACTACCTAAGCCAGCCGGGAGCTACAATATTTGATGGAACTATGATCAGTATGTTCGAACAAGAAAACATACAATATATGGACCCGGGAAATGTAAGGTCTGCTATACAGAGCGGATCTTATCACCCCGAAACTCTTCCTCTGGAATACTGTTGGGATGCTGTGAGAACAACGGTTAAAATACTTGATGAAGCCGCGAATAGAATGGTTCAGGAAGGAAGAATGGATCCCGGTTATGGTCTAGTACTTTCTTCTTCATATAGAAATCAATTTCATAATAATGCTGTATCCAATACCGGATTCACAGGGCCCCATACAACATTCACCGCCCTTGATTTTCACTTTATTACCCCCGCAGGCCACAGAAGCTGTGCAGCTAATCATCGCATGGAAGAAATATTACACCAAATTTCAAGCGAATCGGGTCTGCGAGGGTGGGGTGTAGGCCAATACAGCGGGAGATTTATGCATTTTGACACACGCAACTCCCGTATTGGTGCTGTGACTTGGGGGTCGTGTGGTTAAATTTATGGATTTTCTTACACAAAAAACTAAAAAGTTATTAATTGTTTCTGTAATGCTTATTGCAGCTGCAGGAATAATTATACTTTTACTTTCCGGTTCTGACTCAGGACCGACTCCAAGCGGGCAGCCGGATGACCTGATTAAACTTCCGGGGACACCTTTATCCCGCAGCCAGAGAAAACTTGTGGTTGAAGATTTTAACCAAAACTTGCACTTGATTAAAAACAAAATAGACGGCTACTCCATAAAAATACCAAAGGGCTGGCAAATTCCTGAAGAAGCAGGATACTTTGGCGGTGTAACGTTCTCAAAAGATATATCTCCGGAGGGCGAAGAACAAACTGAAAGCCCGGAAGAAGACCATGACCATGGTATACATAATGTCCTTTTTCTCGAAATATCAACAAAAGAAAACAGTTTAAACGAAGATGTAGCTTCATGGTTAAATAATGCTCCGGAAGCAGCACCTCTCCGGTCTATGTATGTAGATTCACCCTCTCTCCAAAAAATATCCATAGCCGGCGCTCCTGCCTACAAGGCGGAAAAAAGGCCGCATTGGGCCACAGGGACCGCCGGCTCAGCGATACCCAACACGCAAGTCGCTGAGTACTTTTTTAGATACAGAGATAAAGTGTTTGTCGTGTCCTGTACAGTAGCATCTGAGAACTTACAAGAGAGAATGAGGGAATGTGAAGATATAATTACTTCTTTCAGAACAATAAAGCCAACATACTCGGAAAAAATAACTCAAAACAATCCGCTCTTACAAAGATTACCCTATCAATCTCCTGAGTTTGATATATACGCAGAAGAAATCACAGACACAGATGAGGCGCATTATCTTGTATACCTGAAAACAGAGAGAGAAAGGGGAGAAAACGGATATCAATTAGAGAGAAGCCGTTTGGCGGACCAAGCAAAACAATGGATTCGTGACCGGGACATAAATCCGGAAAACTTAAAAATACGCCTTACTACTGAAAACCCTGAATTCTTCATACCGCAAAATTAATTTTGCGGTATGAAGAATTCAGCAATAACTATAACTATGACGATAAAAAAATCTTGTTATTGTCATTGTAATTATAATGGTAAACAAGATAAAACATCTGCGCTATATATTCCCTATAGTAATAGGGTTAACAATACTGCTGTTTCCCTTGGCTGCAAGTGCCGCTTTTTCCTGTGAATGGACAGGCAGCACCTGTCAAATAGACACGGATAATTATGATTGCGAAGAAGGTGCCTCAAACCATGAACAAATATGTCAAAATAATAACACAAGTGAAGAATGTGCCGAAGATAAAAATTTGTCCTGCCACTCTTCTCCGGGAAATGTTGTTGTAAACTACGACCTGGACCTGGAAATAGATTATCCTCCGGTTCCCGCTCCTGTTCCCGGGGGAGCTTTAGATTTAAACTGTTTCGGAGGCAGTGGTTTAGATAAGTGCGACTCGGATTACGTATTTGAATTAAGTATAGGAAATGTTCTTATATTTATTTACTCTCTGGCTATTTGGATTGCAGGAATTATAGCCGCTATTTCTATTGTACGAGCAGGGTTCTACTATATTATTTCCGGCGCAAAGCCAGGCGTAAGAAATAAAGTAAAAGGTCAGTTCAGTAATGCTTTGTGGGGAATAGCTATTATTCTTCTTGCAGTCATAGCTTTAAATACTGTAAATCCCGACATAGCACAACTAAATATAACAGGCCAAGGAGAAGGAGTAGGAGGAAATTCGGGAGCAAGGGGTCCTTTCGGTAATTTAGAAATTGATTACCCTGAAATCCCGGTACCCGGAGGCACTTTTGACCTAAACGATGCTTGGGAAACACACCTAACCGGAGGACCACGGGTAACTGTGGGGGTAATATTTGCGTTTATTTACACTATTTCTATTTGGGCATCCGGAATTATTGCTCTTATTGTACTTGTGTGGAATGGAGCTAAATTTATTATTTCAGGTACAAAACCCGAAATACGCCTACAAGCAAAAGGAGGGATGGCAAATGCGTTTTGGGGTATAGTAATTATTTTTTCTACCTTTATAATTTTAAATACATTGAATCCGGACATAACAAATCTGGATATAACAAGAACTGATGAAACAACAGAAGAAATGCGCCCCCAAGAACCTATAACAGAAGGGGATAACGAGGAAGAAGAGGACGAGGAGCCAGGAACTTATACCTGCACATGGAACGATGAGGAAAATATATGTGAAGCTCAGGAAGATAACTGCGAGCCGGGATACGAACCGGAGTGCGAAGATCTAAACAATGAAAGTGGCTTGACTAGTGAAGAAAAAGAATCATTTTGCGAAAATACCTCAGATAACCAATGTCAGGAAGAATAATAGTGATATAATACAAACAAATGCTTAAAAACAGAAAAAAAATAGCACTTTTGTTTTTTTTGGTCACAGCGGGACTGTTTTTGTTTTCAGCAAATTCAGCTAATGCCCAGACAAATATAACTCTTGAACTGGATTATCCTCCGATACCCGCCCCCACGATAGAAGGCGGTGTGCTTGATTTAAATTGCATAGAGGGCGAAGATAGCCCGAGGTGTGACGGGGAAGCATTTCCGTTAACAACAGGAGTTGTTCTTCTTTTCCTGTTTGTTCTTACTATATGGGTTTCGGGAATCCTTGCTATGGTTTATTTAATCTATGCAGGTGTACTTTATATACTTTCCGGTGCAAAGCCCGCTATGAGAAGTAAAGCAAAAACCATTTTCGCAAACGTGATATACGGCATCGCTATTATTTTCTTTGCGGTGATTATGTTTAACCTGATAAACCCCGATATTTCAAAACTTAATATTACGGGACAAGAACCGATAAGAGGTAGAGAGCCTCAAACGGGAAACGTAGATTGAGAATAATATTAAGATGCTATTTTCAAATACTGATTAAGTTTCAGCACAAAAGCCACCGCCATATATACAAAACCTCCCAACAATACAGCTCCGATAAAACTTAGGGGGCTAAGTGCCGCACTTGTTGTAAACACATAAAACACAGCGGCACTCATTGCTAACACAGCTAAAGTTGATTTTAGTAAAACCTTTAGTGAGAGATTAAAAGCAACTTTCTTCCTTATAATCCAAACCAACCACATTGTTACTAAAAACTCTGTTAAGACGGTTGTCCAGGCGGCAGCGAGGTATGTAAATTTAGGAATAAAAATAAGGTTTAATACAAGATTAAAACCGAACCCTACAATATAAGCCCACATTGCTTTTTTTTGCATTCCCATTGCGATAACAGTATTACCAAACAGAGTACCAAAAAATATTATCGCGATAGCTATAAAGAGAATCTTTAAAACTTCTCCGGAAGCCGCAAATTCGGCTCCTCCTATAAAGTTTACAATTGAAGGGGAGAGTAAAATTCCTCCCGCAAGGGTGGGTAGTGCTGCTATCCATACAATATCGGTGAGAGAGCTTAAGAATTTTTTAAGCTTTTCTTTATTTTTATTCTCCGCAAATCTTTTTGCGTACTCTGAAATTCTGGGCATTACAAGTCCAACAAAAGCGGCGGGTAGAAATATAAGAGTTTCCAGGACTTTATAAGCGGCGTTATATATACCTACATCTTCCTGCGGTTTTAAAACAGAAAGAAGTATAGTGTCACTTTTAAAGTAAAGCAATGTAAATACTATAGAAATTGCAATAGGGTAGGCGGTTTTTAGTATAGTTTTCCATCCGGAAAATGATTTTGAAAGTTTAAAACTAACGAGACGTCGTGCAAAAACGAGGTTGAGAAAAAATATAATAAAACTTCCGGCAATCAGAGCTCCTAAATACTTAAACAGGCTACCCCCTGTAACAAAAAAATACCATACAAGCCCTGCTTGTGCCCCTCTACCCACAACTTCCGCTATAGCTGCTTTATAAACCGCAAGATGCCTCTGAAACACACTCATAAATATCTGGGTAAGGGACATAAACAAAAAGGCGGATGCAGCAAAAACTACGCCCAGTTTAATCTGGGCAGAATAAGGGAAAACCCACACTAAAGCCGTGGCTAACGACAATAGCAAAAACGCAATAAGCAGACGTAATGTTAAAAACTGACTTACGAGATACCTTTCTTTATCCGGTTTTTGGGATATTTCCCTCGTTAAAAGGTTGTACAAACCAAAATCAGCTAAAATCTGAAATATAGAAAGGTAGGCCACAATAGTAGCATAGCTACCGAATCCTTCAGCACCCAAAGAGCGGGTTATAAATCCCACTGAAACTAAAGCAAAGAGTCCGCCAATAGCGCGCCCCACAGAAGCGCTTAAGGTGTTTAGAGATACTTTTTTAAAAAAAGTCATTTTTCGCCTTCGGCTCACAAAATAGAATTTGGCAAGTTAATACAATACGTTATACGGCAGAGCGGCGCGTTTCGTTATACGATGTGCGTCAAGCGTAAAGTTTTTGGACACGCGCTTCGCTAAACGCTAATCGATACGCGCGACGCCAACGATTAACGCGGGACGTGGAAGCTATTTTCTAATTTCCGGTTTCTAGTTTCTATAAGCGAAGCGTTAAGCAAGCTTCACAACCACCTTCCTTTCTCTTCCTTCTCCTGTGCTTTCTGTTATAACGTCCTCATACTCCGCAAGAGTTGTGTGAATTACCCTTCTATCAAAGGGGTTCATAGGCTCCAACTCTGTATATTCTTTATTATTTAATGTTCTTTCCCGAGCTTGAAGAGCAAACTTACGCAAAAGTTCTGTTCTTTTCTTTTTGTAATCGTTAACATCAATATCCACGAGAATATTTTCATTATACTTTTTTGAAACAACACGTCTAAAAAGATGTTGAAGTGTTGTAAGGTTTTTACCTTTTTCCCCTATAAGAGATTTAGGTTCATCGACAAATATCCCGACTAAAAATCGGTTATTGCCTGTTTTAACTTCAGGGGGATGTAGCGGATTAAAACCCATCTTATCCAACCATTCTCTAATTTCTGTTTTTAGCTCTTGTGCTATTTTTTCTTTGCTCTCCATTGTAATAAATATAATTTAATAATTCTCCGTTTGCACAAACTTTGCATGCAAACATACACGAATCATTGCGACTATAATAACACCAAACCAAAAAATCGGCAACCGGCGCCGACTAAGGCAAACTCCGAAAAAGTGAATTCCAAACTTTAAATGAAAGTGAAAGTCGAAAACCTAATGTAGAGTTAACTCCATATTTTTAATGCATAGACAGAACGACAAGAATCAGAGACAAAAAACCGGCGATTGAGCCGGTTTTTTGGTGGAATAAATGTATTATATCCGGGCAACAGGAGTTAGATCCCCGTGGTTCTATACTTACGCTTTATTTTTAGAACTTGCGGATTGTTGTTTGAGGTCTTTACTGCCCTCATCTTCCTCCATTTTTCTATTTATTATTAATTGTTGTGCTAAAGAAAACAGGGTTGTTGTTAACCAATAAAGGACCAATCCGGAAGGAAAACTTTGAGCTATAAACACAGTTATAACCGGCAAAACATAGGTCATCTGTTTGCCCATTACATTTTGAAAATCAGGTTTATCGTTTTTAGAGGCTCCTGTTTTCTTTTTCAGAGAAAATGTCATTTTAGACAGTATAAACTGCGAAAAACCGGCTAAAACCGCAAGAATTAAAGAGGGCTCAGTTAAGTTTACGAGCCCTAAAAACATATTGTTTATATTTTCAGGAGCGGAAACAAAAGAGTAGAGACCTGTTAGCTCTCCTCCGTTGAGTTCGGAGAGAAAAACTCTATATAACCCTATAAGTATCGGCAATTGTATTAAAAAAGGAAGGCATCCTGAGAAAGGGTTTATATCATTCTCTTTATAAAACTTCATCATCTCCTCGGACTGTTTCTGTTTGTCATCTTTGTACTTTTTCTGTATTTCTTTGATCTTTGGCTGAAGCGCACTCATCTGTTTCTGCGACTTAAGAGCCTTATATGATAGGGGATATAAAGCAAACCTAATTACAAGGGTCAAAAATATAATGGCAAAACCCAGTTCATCCCCAGGAATAATATCCACCAAGAAAATCAGGGCGTTTAATAGAGGGCGGAATATTATTTCATTAAAAACAGATAGAAGAAAATTCATAGTTATTTCTTAAATACATTTCCTTAATTGATGGAATCCTTTTTTTAACCCCGTTAATGCGCCGTGTTTTTCTACTTCTGTTTTTGTATACTCGGAACACGTAGGACGGAACTTGCATTGACCTATAGTATACAAACTCACCATCCCATGGTCGGGCGAAAGAGTGCATTGCCAAAAGGTTATGAGCGCATTAATTAAAATACCGGGTACTTTTCCCGGTTTTACGTTATTCTGTATTTTAAATAATACCGGCTTTTTTAAAGAGAGTTTCTGCATCTTTTTTTAAATCCTCAAATTTCTTTTTTTTAATCGGCTCTCCGGCAATCAGTATAATATCGATGTTTTTTTGAAAATCGGATAACACCTTTTTTATTATATGTCTTAACAATCTTTTGTAATAACTTTTTTTAACCGATTTTTCAGCTAATTTCTTGCCGGGAGCTACCCCAATACGTGTTTTTTTATCCCTATTTTCTAATACCTTTAAAGTAAATCCCTGGTGTTTAAAAGTATTACCTTTCTTTATAACACGAGAAAACTCTTTTGTGCCAAGAGTGTTTTTTTTGGGAATCATTTTAATATATTAAACAGTCAGCCTCTGCCTTTTTTTAGCTCTTCTTCTATTTAATACCTTTCTTCCCGATTTAGTTTTCATTCTTTTTCTGAATCCGTGTTTTCTTTTCCTTTTTTGTTTTTTTGGTTGGTATGTTAAACCTTGTTTTTTAGACATAATATTTTGCCTGCCCCGCACCTTTCCGAAGGAATAGGTGCGGGGTTCGCTATGCTCACAAAATACTATAACAATAACTGTGACTAT
>CAYMUG010000019.1:0-12915 GCA_964393575.1 uncultured Candidatus Saccharibacteria bacterium
AGTTTGGTTTTGAGGTCTTCGACATTTACGCGGATTTGCTGCATTGAGTCGCGGTCGCGGAGGGTGACGGTATTGTCTTCCGCTGTTTGATTGTCCACGGTAATGCATACCGGAGTTCCTATTTCGTCGTGCCTGCGGTAACGCTTTCCTATAGCGCCGTCTTCGTCATATTGCACGTAAAAACTTTCTTTTAGGGAGTCGCATATTTCCCCTGCTTTCTTTGTGAGATTTTCGTCTTTTCTTACTAAAGGAAATACTCCCGCTTTTATAGGCGCCATCCAACGCGGGAATTTTGCAACGACACGTTCCTCTCCGCCTTCAACTTCTTCTTCTGTATAAAACTCAAGCATAACGGCAAGGACGGTTCGCTCTACGCCGAAAGTGGGTTCTATAACATGGGGGATGTATTTTTCGCCTGTTTCGGGGTCGGTATAGCTTAAGTCCTCGTTTGAGTGTTGTGCGTGTTGTTTTAGGTCGTAGTCCGTCCTGTAAGCGAGGCCGTACAGTTCTTTGGTGCCGAAAGGATATTTGTATTCTATGTCTATTGTGCGTTTTGAATAATGCGCGAGTTCCTTTTCCGGAATTTCGTTGTCTTCAAAGTTTTCGGGACTTATGCCGAGGTGCTTAATCCACTCGTGCATTCTTTCTTTCCAGTATTCGAACCACGTTTCCCATTCCGCTTCAGGGGTAAAATATTCCATTTCCATCTGTTCAAATTCGCGCGTTCGGAATATGAAGTTACCCGTTGTAATTTCGTTCCGGAATGCTTTTCCGATTTGCGCAATGCCGAAAGGCACTTTTATTCGCGTTGTGTCCAGCACGTTTTTAAAGTTTGTAAAAATTGCCTGTGCGGTTTCGGGGCGCAGGTACGCTTTTGCGTTCTCGTCTTTTACCGCGCCGAGATAAGTTTCAAACATCAGGTTGAACATTTTGGGTTCTGTAAGTTCGTTGCCCTTCGGGCTTTTTAAGTCCAGCTCCTCCATTTTTTCTTTCATTTCCGAAAGCGGCATTCCGTCGGCATCCACACCTTTTTCCTCCAAAAGATGGTCCAGGCGGTATCTTTCGTGGGTTTTTTTATCTTCAACAAGGGGATCGTTGAAACCCTCTACGTGCCCGCTTGCTTTCCATGCCTCGGGGTTCATAATTATAGCACCATCCACGCCGACAACATCGCTCCGGTTTCTTACAAACAAGCGCCACCACTCGGCTTTTATATTATTTTTCAACTCCACGCCCATAGGGCCGAAGTCCCAGGAATTAGCAAGCCCGCCGTAAATAGAAGACCCCGGGTATATAAAACCCCGCCTTTTAGCCCAGGCGGTTACTTTTTCCATTCGGTTTTCGTTTTCTTTTGACATAAAGGATACTTTAACAGGTTATTCCGTAAATTTAAAGGTTGAGAGGATTTGGTCAAAAACCCCTCGCAATCTCTCATCGTCTTTATCAACTAAGTAGAAAATGCCATTTTCTGATTCCCAAACAGTTCCTGAAAGTTCTCTGATTCTAACCGCAAAATAATAATCTCCCCTAAATTCAGGGTCTACTTTTTCTGCTGTTACTGTGTGCTTTACAGCTTGCCTCCCCGCGAAAACAGTTTCTTCTTTGGGAACGCTTCCGTCATTAAGAGGATTCATGCCCCCCATAGAAAGAGGAGAAATCTGTAAATGAGATCTTGAGTTTTTCGTTGGTTTTAACGTCACCCACCAAGGAGGGGTTTCCCGTCTTTCTTCAACTTCCCACCCCTCCGGATACTTAATCTCAAACCCGAACTCTTCGCTGCGGTAGGTTTTCCAATCTTCTGTACCTTCAACTTTTTGCATGTCTTTGCTTGTATCTTTCTCCTCTGTTTTTTCGGGTTGAGATTGTTCCTGGAACGTCTGCCATAAATCAATCCCGCCAACTGCTGCTGTGGCTAAGGCAAGAATTATGAGAGTGGCGAGGTAGGTTTTTTGGAATTTAGGCATGATTTTATTCGGCTACGCTCATAAAATAGTAACAAGTAACATGTAACCGGTACGTGAAAGCGCCGGAGACGCTTTGATTTTTTACTTATTACTTATTACGAATTACGAAGGGTTATTCCTCGGGTGTTGTTTCCCCCAGGTTATTCTCAAAAAACGTACTCGTAAACGCATCCACTCCGGTCATTTTTGTTTGCTCTATGAGAGTAACTCCGTCTTCTACATCTTCCTCTTCAGGTCGTGCTCCTATCTGAAACTGAACAGTTTTTTCCGGATAAATATAGCCGGTACCCGCTCTTAGTCCGCCGACCTCCCAGACAACAGTGTTGGTGGAGGAAATGTATCTTATATCTTCGTTTTCAGGGGTTGTTTTTTCTTGCCATTCTACGTAATCCGGAAGCACCGCCTCAACGCGCATATTTTTAGTTGCGTTGGTAGTATTATTCAATTTCCATTCTACGGTATATGTAGAGAGCTCTCCTTCTTCGGGCGGATGGGGGCCTTGCGTTTCAAACTCCCCTCCCCGGAAGATGTTTTGTGCCAGCTCAGCTTTGGTTGCAAGTTTCAATGAAAGAATATTATTTGCCTGTAACACCGCCCCGCCTAAAGAGAGTGCTTCTTTGTCAGAGCGTAGTGTAGTATCTACGTTGAGAAGTTTATTTGTATCGCTCACGTTTCTCGGTCTGATATCATCTTTTACGTTAAAGGACAGAGTTGTATTTATTTCTTCTTCCACGTTTATATGCCCTAATCCAGACCTTCTGGCTGCGTTCCATTCAACGGTGTTCTTGTCTTCGTTTACTAACATCCCCTGAGAGCTTATTGAAGAAAAGTCCACGATATCTTCGGGTAAAGTTGTTGTTATAATTACATCCTCAAGGGGAACGTCGGACTTGTTAACGGACGTTATCTCAACCGTAACCTCATCCCCGGGTTTCACCACACTGTCCTGATGAGATGTTAGATTTTGCTCCAAAAAGATGGGGGATTTTGAAATTTCTATAGAGTGTTCTGTTTGATTCATAGCAAGGAAGGAAACTCCTTCCAATTTACCCAACGCCGCGGAAAAATTAAGCTCTTCACTTTCGGAACCTATATTACCTCTAAAGCTTCTTCTTATCTCTTCGCCCTCTTTAAGATTCCCTAAACGCCACACATTTTTGTTCTGAAAATCAAACTCGTTACTCAATGACTGAATAGAAAAGCCCTCGGGTAGGGAGAGGCGCAAAAATAACGGAGCTGACTCTATATCTGAATTGGGAACTATAAAAATTTCTCCTTGAATCTCCTGGTCGGCATAGATTGTGTCGGGCAGATTGAGAAGCATTGTAACGTCAAGCTTGCCTATTATTAGCTTCTTTTTCGCGGTACTAACAAATCTTGCCGAAACTCCTTCCGGAGAATAATCCGCTCTTCCTAAAATATTTTCCTGGTTATTATTAGAAGAAGCTACAACCGTAAAATTAAAAGAAGCTTGCTTGCCCGCGCTGAGTTGATTTATGCCCTTGTTCATTCTTTGTCCGCCTTCCTGAACCTTGATACTGTCAGGCAAATCCAAAGAAATGTTTATATCTTTCAAAGTTTTATCCGAATTATTTTCCAACACGAACTTATACTCTTCGGCAACACCGTTTTCTATTTGATCGGGTCCTTCTATTTGAAGAGTAATTTGCTCCGTAGAAAAACCATCTCTTGTAAGCAAGATAACCGCAGCAACACCACCAAGTGCCAGAAGAGAAAGCGGTATCAGATACCAGGTTTTTATTTTTCCTTTTTGGGACATGATTTTGTTCACTTCGTTCACAAAAAGAATTAAGAAATGTGAATCAAGAATTGTGAATTATTGCGCTTCGCGCAATGGTTTGTGCTGCGGTTGCTTTTTTAATTCTGTATTCTATATTCTGGATTCCCATTCCTGATTCTTTATTCTTGATTCTTGATTCTGTTACGTATTACGTATTAGTTTTATTCACTTTTTCGCCGAAAAATTCTACAGGCACCTCAAGGTTGTTTTGCATAATTTGTTTTAAATAATGATCCAATTGGCGCGGGCTTTTTATATTTTGCAGATTGAGATTACTTGGCTTGTGCCCCATAAGGGAAAGGAGGTTAATAAGCCACTCTTTCTCTTTTTTCCATAACTTATTTCTGTAAACGGCGTTGTTTTCAGCATCCTCCAGAGCGTTGCAAAAAAGGTTGTAGATTCTTTCGTCCGGGTTTTCTTCATATATTATATTATCGCATAAATTGAAAAAACTTATTACATATGCCTGCGGTATTAAATTTTTCTGTAATTCCGGATACCAGGATGCGGTTTGAGCTCCTGAAAGAATTGAAATTCCTTTTCCCGAAACAAAAGAAAACCGCAATCTTGCAAAGTTATGCAGATAATTTCCCTGTTTTGTGTTTACTTTTTTGGCGCTTTTAGCCCTTGCCTTTATTTTACCAAAATCTTGAGTATAAATAGAGGCGATTTCATCATACTCGCCGGAAGTTGTTGTTTTGAGGACTATGCCTTCGGTGGTATACATTGTTTTATTCACTCACTACGTTTGTTCATAAAACCACGGAAAAACACGGAACTTAATATACATCGCGGAACTACGCTGAAGGTTTTTCCGAATATGTTCTGTGTATGATTCCGTGTGGTTCAGCGCTTGTATGCGAACGGAGTGAGCTTATGCTTTATTCAGCGCGAGCTTAACCTTATGTTTAGCGTCCCAGTTGAATTCGGCGGTAACATCGTAATGAGTGCCTTCAATTTGCCTCTCCTCCAGTGTTTTGGCGTTAGTGTCCCGGCTTATATTTGTCTCAAATTCACGAAGCCGGCCCCGCAGCGAAGAAGGAAGAGAGTATACAACGTGTATTTTGTCCTCCGGATTCAGGCCCGCGTCTCTCCTCATTCTTTGTATGTGCCGTACCACCTCTTTAGACATACCTTCTCTTTTTAGCGCCTCTGATATGTGAGTTTGCAGTCCTACCTTTTCTTCAAACACCCATCCTTCTTTATTCTTCACTTCCTTTGTTTCTTTGACTTCTTTTACATTTAACTCCTCTTTTAAAATAGTAACATATTTTGAGTTTAACTTTTGGGGAACAGCGACTGCCTGAAGCGGCTGACGTACTTTTATACCTTCTTCGGACCTTAATTTAAGGACGATTTCTCCCCACTCCCGAAGTTTTTCCATTAAATTGAGGTTGTTGAGTTCTGACTTTGTTGGTTTTTTAAATTCGGTAAACTCCTCCCAATGCACGCTTTTCGCGGAAATTTTATTCAAATCCTGCCATACATACTCGCTTACAAAAGGCGTAAAGGGAGAGGCAAGCTTCGTAATTTCGTTAAGTACATACGCCAGAGTTTTGGAAGCTTCTTCTTTTTCTTTTTTATCTCCGGGTCTTTGCAGACGTTCTCTGCTTCTTCTGATGTACCAATTTGAAAAGTCATCCAGCACGAAGGATTCTAACGCGCGCGCCGCTCTGAGAACATCAAAGTTGTCCATAGATTGCTTAATTGTACCGGAAACTTCTTTTAGGCGCGCGTAAACCCACTTATCCAGTATATTTTGTGATTCAAACGCTTGAGGGGGTTTAACGCCGGGGGCATAAGTTTTAAGGAATTTGTGTGAGTTAAACAAAGTAGCTATAAACTTATGCATTTTTTCCTTTACGTCTTTCTCGGTAAACCTTTTCACGTCCGCCGGCTGGTTAACGGTAAAGAAGTAAAGCCGTACCGCGTCCATGCCGTACTTTTCGGCAAGATCAAGAGGATCTACAATATTGCCTTTACTCTTTGACATTTTCTGTCCTTTTTCATCCAGAACAATGCCCAGGGTAATAACATTTTTATAAGAAGGGGCTTTATCCAAAACAGCGGACACAGCTAAGAGTGTATAAAACCATCCGCGGGTTTGGTCAATTGCTTCGGCGATATAATCAGCGGGGTATCCTGAGCCGGTCGCCTTGCCGGATTTATCTCCCTCTATTTTGGCTTTATTTTCAAAAGGATAGTGCTGCTGCGCAAAAGGCATAGCTCCGGAATCAAACCAAACATCAACCAAATCTTCCACCCGTTGCATAGAATTTTCCGTGCCACAGTCAGGACAATCAAAAACTAACTTATCCACATAAGGACGATGAAAATCCAGATTTCCTTCTTTGTTGTAAGGAAACGCGGCATAATTTACGCTTCTGAGTTTACCAACGTGAGGATAGTTTTTCTGTCTTCGTTCGGCTGCCTCTTCCACGGTTAACCCGGTAAGAGCGCTTTCCAGTAACAACAGTGGGTC
Source organism: uncultured Candidatus Saccharibacteria bacterium (assembly GCA_964393575.1). Taxonomy (GTDB): domain Bacteria; phylum Patescibacteriota; class Minisyncoccia; order Spechtbacterales; family 2-12-FULL-38-22; genus CAYMUG01. The sequence goes on from CAYMUG010000019.1 coordinate 6,248, forward strand.
TCCGTGCCCCACGATTAGAATTTTTTTATCTCTATATTTCTTTTCAAGAGAATTCAATGCTTTCAAATATCGCCTTTGTACCTGTGCAAGGTTTTCTCCCTGAGGAGGTTTTTTGGTAAATCTCTCAATATATCCGGTGAAATAATTACGGTAGTCCTCTCCGGGGCTGCCTTCAAAAATTCCAACATTAACTTCCAGTAAGTTTTTGTCGTATTTTACTTCCGCGCCCAGTTCTTCTGCAACAATTTCCGCTGTTTGTTTAGTACGGGTCATAGGAGAGGAAACTATTAAATCAACGCCTCCTTTATCTTTAAGCTCTTTAGCAGCTTTTTTTACCTGCCGTCTTCCCTCGTTAGTTAAATTAAACTTTTTCTTTTTTTCGGGATACTCTGTGGATAAAACACCTTTTTTTGTATGTTCCGCCATTCCGTGACGCAAAAGCCAATATTTGTTGCGCGCGGAAGAAAGGCGGCTTATATCTTTACGTGAACCCACAACTTCTTTTTTGCCGCACTCACGGCACCGCCATACAGGCAACGGAGTTCCCCAATAACGGGATCGGGAGACAGCCCAATCTTTAACATCTTCCAGCCATTGTCCGAACCTGCCTTCTTTTAGGTGTTCCGGCACCCAGTTTATACCCCGGTTTGCATTAATCATATCCGAGCGTAACTTACTCATAGCGATAAACCATGAATTCATAGCGTAGTACAAGAGAGGAGTGTCGCACCTCCAGCAGTGAGGATAAGAGTGTTCATATTCAGTTACCTTATAAAGCTGGTTTTCGGCTTTGAGTCGGTTTATTATTGCGAGCTCGGCGTCTTTAACAAATTGTCCTTCAAATTCTTTAACTTTTTCCGTGAACCTTCCGTTTTTATCTACTGTGTGCACTTTGGGCATATTATGTTCTTCGCCCAATTTATAATCATCCTCACCGTACATCACCGCGGTATGAACAATTCCCGTTCCTTCATCTGTGCTTACAAAGTCAGCGGGCACGACTTTATATTTTTCTCCCTCTTCGTCCTTAAGAGCATTAAAGAGAGGTTCGTACTCTGCGCCTTCTATATCTTTACCCTGCAGTTCCTGAATAATTTCATAACCATCCTCCATTGTTTCGGCTACAACATCCGAGGCAAGTATATAATACTCGGAACCCTGTTTAACGAGAGAATATTTAATATCTGATCCTACAGCAAGTGCCACATTGCCCGGCAAAGTCCAGGGTGTAGTTGTCCAAGCCAATAAATATACTTTTGAGTTTTTTGGGATTTGTAATTTGGAATTTATTTGGGATTTGGAATTTGTAATTTGGAATTTTGCAAATACACTGTCATCAGTTACATCTTTATATCCCTGCGCTACCTCGTGCGAAGAAAGAGCTGTCCCGCAGCGCGGACAATACGGCATAACTTTATGGCCCTCGTACAAGAGCCCTTTTTCGTGCGCCTGCTTAAGCACCCACCAAAGTGACTCCATATACAACGGCTTGTAAGTAATGTACGGGTTTTCCATATCTATCCAGAATCCCATTCTTTCGGTTAGGTATTCCCAATCTTTCTGATAACGCCAAACCGAACGCCTGCATTTTTCATTAAACTTCTCTATGCCGTAATCCTCAATTTCTTTTTTGTTACTAATACCCAGCTCTTTTTCAACTTCTACTTCAACAGGTAAACCGTGCGTATCCCACCCCGCGCGGCGCTCTACTCTGTAACCTCGCATTGTTTTGTACCGGCAGATAACATCTTTATAAGCACGGGCTTCAACGTGGTGAAACCCGGGCTTGCCGTTCGCGGTAGGTGGGCCTTCATAAAATACAAAACTTTTATCTTTAGGCCGTTTTTTTACGCTTTTTTCAAACGCTTGTATAGAATACCAGCGTTTTATTATTTCTTTTTCTATATCGGGAAAGTTCATAGTATTTTGTTTAGAGTCTACCATCTAGTACGTTAATGTGTAATTCGCCTAACAAACACGCGGATCAACGCAGATGAGAAAGCTGATTCACGCCGATGCGTGTATCCGCGTATATCTGTATGTAAGCACGTCCAACGGACGTGCTTACATACTCTCAGGCGCCTCTATTCCTAAAAGGTTAAGTCCCTGTCTTAAAACAAGGCCGGTGGCAATTGTTAGTACTAAACGTGCCTCCTGCAGCTTTTGGTCGTCGCCTATTACCTTATAATCCCTGTAAAACCTATTAAATTCCTGTGCCAGCTCCCGCAAATAAGTGGATAGACGATGTACATTATAATCTTCGGCTATATCTTCTACCACTTCCGGAAATACTCTCAATTTTCTTATTAAATCAAATTCTCCCTCTTCTTTCAAAAGCTCCATATCTTTACGCTGAAGAGTAAACTTGTTATTTTCTCCCTCCCGGTAAATTTTGTTGAGTATACTACAGGTCCTTGCGTGTGTATATTGTATATAATAAATAGGATTCTTTTGGGATTGCTGTTTTGCAAGATTGAGATCAAATTCCATCTGAGTATCAAGAGACTTTGCAAGATAAAAATAGCGCGCCGCGTCCGCTCCCACTTCGTCTATTAAATCCTCAAGGTGAACGATCTTGCCTTTTCTTTTAGAGAGTTTCGCGCCGCTCTTAAGGCGAACCATCTGCGATATAAGCACTTCAATATTCTTTACTTTAAACGCGCGCAGAGCGGATTTTATTCTCCTGACATGACCCTGATGGTCAGCTCCCCAAATATTTATCAATTTTTTAAAATCTCTCTCCGCCTTATTCAGATGATACGCAATATCGGAGGCAAAATAAGTTTTCTCGCCACCTTTGCGTACAAGTACCTGGTCCTGGCTGTCGCCATATCTTGAGGTTTCCAGCCAAAGAGCTCCTTCTTTCTCGTAGGTCAACCCTTTTTCCTTAAGTTGAGCTATAACTTTTTCTACTTCATTATTTTTATACAACTCCTCTTCCTCAAACCATACATCGAAAACAACATTCGCTTTTTTATCCAAAAACTCTTTAATATCTTTCTGTATTTTTTTTGAAATATAATATCCCGCAGCTTCCGGATTCTTATATCGTTTAAGTTGTCCGGAAAATTCTTTTATTTTCTTATCGAGATAAGGGCTTTTATAAGAAGTGCCTTCCCCCAACGCCGTTTTACCCAATTCTTTTATTTGAGCACTTTGACGGGAATTATTTACATAATACTCACGAGTAACGTCGTACCCGGCAAAAGAAAGTATATTCGCCAAGGCGTCCCCATAAAAAAGCGTTCTTCCATGCCCTATATGAAGCCGGCCTGTAGGATTAAGAGATGCAAATTCTAAGTTGATTTTTTTTTCTTTGCCTATATTTTTGTGGCCAAAATTTTCCTTTTTTAGAGAATCCCACGCAACTTTACGTAAATAATCACTGGATAAACGCAGATTAACAAACCCCGGCGTGGCTATCTCCACTTCGGAAAATATCTTTTGAATATTTTCCTTCTCCTGCAGATGCTTGGCTATAATTTTAGCCAGAGTTTTAGGTTTGCGTCCGCTTGTTGAGGCAAGCTGCATTGCTACTGCGGTTGCGTAGTCACCATGCTCTTTTCGGGAGGGTTGTTGTATTGTAATATTAGATAAGTTTGCATCCGGCAAATCCCCCTTTTTTTGAAGTTCCTCAACTGTATCTCTTATCTCTTTTTTTATTTTATCTCTTACTTGCGTCATACAAGTTTTACCCACACTATCTGTAGCGGGGCTATGTGGCATCAACTACTTTATAACCCAATTTTAGGCGTAAAAAAACCCCGAACCAGAACCTCCGGCACGGTTCAGGGCTGAAATCTCCCAAGTATAAAGGATTGTACGACCACTACAAGGTCAAGGGAGTCTTAAACCTGAACGGAGTGAATGGTTTGGGGCCCCGAAAATAGAAATTGATTGTTTTGCTTGCATTGGTTCAAATCACAAATCCCAAGGACACAAGATACAAACAAATTACAATAAACAAATCCCAAATAACAAACGTTTTCTAATTTCTAATTTGAGATTTGTTTGTGTCCTTGCCTGTCCCGTTAGCGCGAAGCGCTTTTTCGGGGCATCCTTTTAATTTTTAATTTACTCATTACCATTTTCTGATCTCTATCAACCAATTTCTATTTTAAGGGGTTTTATATTAGCATATATTGCAATTATACTGGTATTATGGAATTGAGTAATCGGTAACAAGTAACAAGTAAAAACCAAAGCGCCTCCGGCGCTTTTACGTACAAGTTACAAGTTACATGTTACTGTTTTGCAAATGAATTAAACTCGGTATGGCAGAAACATACGCAAAAAATAAAAAGGCATATTTCGATTATGAAATCCTCAAAAGCTACGAGGCGGGGTTAGAATTGAAAGGACATGAGGTAAAGTCCGTGAAATCAGGGAAGGTTTCGCTAGCCGGTGCTTACGTTATAATCCGCGAAGAAGAGGCGCGCTTAGTGGGGGCTACAATATCTCCCTATCAAGCACTAAATACTCCTTCTGACTATGACGAAAAGAGGTCACGTCGTCTTATTTTACACAAAAAAGAAATAGAAGAACTGGCCGGCTATGCGGACCAAAAGGGATTGACTATAGTGCCCTTAAAGTTGTATAATAAAGGCGGTTTAATCAAAATAGAGATAGCAGTAGTACGCGGTAAGAAAAAACACGACAAACGGGAAAAAATTAAAGAAAAAGAAGCAAAAAAGAAGATAGAGAGGACCTTAAAAAAACAAATACGGGGATGACAAGCCTCGATAAGAAAGTAACCGTGCAGCTGCAGGTCGGGTTCGTCTCCATCCCGTAAAAAAGGAGGCGCCCAAATAAGTGCAAACAAACAACCTGCACTCGCTTACGCTTAATATACCGTAAGCCATCGCTTCGGGTGACGCCCGATAGTCCGAAAGCGGTGTCATATTATCGGGTGTAGCCGGAAAACCGCCCGACTTTCCGGTGAAATTCAGGGCTCGGGTGTACAACATTTCGTTCACTTAATAGTTGTACATCTTAAATACATTAAGTGAACTAAACCTGTAGAGGGTTGTATGGAGCTTTCTTACACGTGGGTGCAACTCCCACCATCTCCACACCTTGTTTCTCAAAATCTTGCTTGTCTACCGGCAAACAAGTAACAAGTAATCGGTAACAAGTAACAAGTAAAAACCAAAGCGCCTCCGGCGCTTTTACGTACAAGTTACAAGTTACATGTTACTGTTTTATGAGCGCTAGCGAATAAAATAATGCCCTCTTGGGCAATTATGGCAAAACCCAACAAAAAACAACCACAAAATCAACCACGAAGAAACCACCAAATAAAGGCTGATAAAGTACGGGTGATAGATAAAGACGGTAATAATGCCGGAATTTTTAATTTAGGAGAGGCGCTCAAGATGGCCGAAGAAGCCGGTCTTGATTTAATAGAAGTTACAGCAAAAGCTGAACCACCTGTTGCCAAAATAATGGACTATGGAAAATATATATACCAACAGGAAAAAAAGGAAAGAGAAGCAAAAAAAAGACAGAAAAAGTCAGGTTCGGGAGAAATGAAAGGGGTTCGTCTTGGTATGCAAACAGACACCCACGATTTAAAAATTAAGGCACAAAGAGTGGACAAATTTTTAAAAAAAGGTTATAAAGTCAGGGTTGAATTGCAAATGCGTGGCAGAGAAAAAGCACTTGAAGAGATGGCGAATAAAAAAGTGGATGAATTTTTAAACACAGTAACGGAAAAATTTATAGTTGAACAAAAACCACAAAAAGGGCCGCGCGGACGATATCTAATATTATCTCCTGAAAAAGAGGAATAAAATTGATTATTATGCCTAATAAAAAAACAAAAGCAAAAACAAAAAAATCAGCTGCAAAAAGATTTAAGGTTACAGGGACAGGCAAGGTAATGCGCAGACCTACACGTCAAAGTCACTTTTTAGCAAAGCAAACCGGAAAGCAACGAAGAAACAAAAGAAAGCTTGTAGAAGTTTCTAAAAGCGAAGCCAAACAAATTAAAAGGTTATTACAGAATAAGTAAGCTCACTCCGCCCAGCTGACATTTGACATTTGACACCTGACTCCTGACAAAATCGTAGCGCAGTCAAAAGTTAAAGGTCAATTGTCAAATGTTTTTGTGAGGCGGAGCCGAACAAAAAATCATATGCCCAGAGTTAAAAAAGGAAAATTACGAGCACAAAAAAGAAACAAGGTGTTAAGAAACACAAAGGGTTATAAATGGCGCAGAAAAAATGTATACAAACTTGCCAAGGAGGCAAGGATGCATGCTTTGTCTAACCAATACACCAGCAGAAGATTAAAAAAGAGAGATATGCGCCGCTTGTGGCAATTAAAAATTAATGCCGCAGCCAGACAGAATAATACAACATACAGCAAATTAACGAATAATCTGAAAAATAATAAAGTAGAGCTGGACCGAAAAACTCTGGCTGATCTTGCAGAAAACGAACCCGATACATTTCAACAACTCGTAGAGAAAGTTAGCAAAAAATAACTATTCTCAAAAACAAAAAAAGAAAAATCCGTTATGTGTTAACGGATTTTTCTTTTTTTGTTTGATCCTTCTCTTGTTCTCTCACGTATCCTACAAAATTTTCGTACAGCTGTTGAATTTTCTTCTCTACTTCTTCCGGATCCGAATACACACGCCGTATGCGCGCTTTTTCGCGTCTTAT
>CAYMUG010000020.1:0-9075 GCA_964393575.1 uncultured Candidatus Saccharibacteria bacterium
GAAAAAACGCTTCGCGCTAACGGGACAGGCAAGGACACAAACAAATCTCAAATTAAAAATTAGAAACTTTTTGTTTTGTTACTTGAGATTTGTTTATTGTAATTTGTTTGTATCTTGTGTCCTTGGGATTTGTGATTTGCAGGCAGCCTATAACCGTTTGCATATGCAAACGGTTATAGGCTGCCGAGCATTCCATACATCGGCTGTATTACTGAAACAGCAAAAAAACCGACAGCCCCTCCTATTAGCACCATTAAAATAGGTTCAATCAAAGAAGATAGGTTTTCGGTTTTGTCTGAAACCTCTTCTTCATAAAATCCGGCTACCCTTTCTAATAATTCCGAAACTTTACCTGATTCTTCTCCGACCTGAACCATCTCAATCACAAGCGGAGTATAAAGTTCTGAAGATTGTTCCAACGCTTCATATAACTTCTTACCTTTCTTAACTTCTTTAGCCGCATCGCGAAGAGAGCGCCGATAATAAATATTGCCCAAAGTGTCGGAGGTAATATGCAAGGATTCGAGCATCGGAACGCCTCCTGAAGTTAAAGAACTCAGGGTTCTGGCAAAGTTAGCATTATTTATTTTTTTGACTAAATCTTTAAACAAAGGCAGTTTTAACATTATAGTGGATACTATATTTTTCCCCCACTCTGTATCGTATATTTTCTTAAGGCCGTATACTATAAACGGAATAGATAAAAGCAAAAGCCACCAAAAATCTCTTGCAAAGTTACTGAATGCAATAATAGTTCGTGTTGTGAGAGGCAATTCTATTCCCAAATCCTGAAAAACACTCTGTAATTTAGGTACTACCGTCACCATCATTAAAAATCCAATACCTGTCATAGCAACAACTATAACAGCAGGATACATAAGCGCGCTCTTAATTCTGCTTACAAGCTCATGCCTTTTTTCCAGATGATTAGCCAAAACATTCAATGTTTCATCCAGGTTTCCTGCTTTCTCTCCTGCTTTAACCATACTGCTATAAAGACGCCCGAAAGTGCCGGAATACTTTTCCAAAGAATCGCCGAAATTTTTTCCTTTTTTAATGTCACGGCCTATATTGGATATTATACCCTTAAACATCGGGCTTTCTGTTTGCTCTTCCAAAACCTCAAGACCGCGTGTCAGGGATATGCCACTGGATATCATAACTGAAAGGTTGCGTGAAAACATCATCTTTTCTTCCAGCGGAACTCCTTTCACTTTTTCCCAAAAAATAGAAAGGTCAAATTGCGTTATATTTTTTAAACTAAAATCTTTCGATTCTTCCGCATCACCTTCTACTTGTTTGATCTCTAAAAGATAGTAACCATCTTTGCGTAATTTTCTAGCCAGGGCCATCCGGCTTTTAGCTTGTATTTTGCCGCTTCGCTCCTTTCCTTTTTTGTTTTTAGCTTTGTATTCGTAGAACATAGATTTTGTTCCTGCCTGCCGGCAGGCAGGCAATCACCAAACAAATTCCAATAATCAATAATCAAAGTATTTTTGTTTGTTATTTGGAATTTTGAACATTGGTTATTATTTGATGATTGTTTCTTGGTGATTGGTGATTGAAGGATTATTGCCTTGTCACGCGAAGTACTTCTTCAATAGAAGTACTTCCTTTTGCGGCCTTAATTAAACCGTCTTCCGTCATTGTTGTCATTCCTTCTTTTTTGGCCTGTTGGGCTATTTCGTCAGTTGTTGCGTTCTCCGTAACCATCTGTTTCAAAGTTTCGGTTACCTCAAGCACCTCGTAAATTCCCACTCTCCCCTGGTAGCCCTCCGGACAGTCATCTGTAGGCTTCGCTTTATAGAAATCAATATTTTCCCAGGTAGCATTTTTTGAAACCGCTTTTCTGTCTTTAAGTAGTTTCAACATCCTGTCCAGGTCAACATCATGACCTAAAGTTTCAATCTCTTTTTTTGTAAGATTGTATTTTTCTTTTGTGTCCGGACATAATCTACGCACCAATCTTTGCCCGATTACCACATTAACAGTGGAGGCAATTAGAAAAGGTTCTTGCTCCATATCAATCAAACGCGGAACCGCTCCCGCCGCGCTATTGGTGTGCAAAGTACTTAACACAAGATGACCGGTTAAAGCCGCGTTTATAGCAAGTCCTGCTGTTTCCGAATCACGAATTTCCCCTACCATTAAAATATCGGGGTCCTGCCGAACTAAAGCACGAAGTCCGGTTGCAAAGGTTAGTCCTATATCCGGCTTAACCTGGGTTTGGTTAATGCGGGGCATCCTGTACTCTACCGGATCTTCAATGGTGGAAATATTTACATCAGGTATATTTAGAATGTCTAAAATAGTATAAAGTGTTGTTGTTTTACCCGAACCCGTAGGGCCTGTTACCAAAACCATTCCCAAGGGCTTTTTAATTGCCCGCTGAGTCCTTTCCAGTGATTCATCTTCAAACCCGAGTTCATCTAAAGTAAAACCTTTAACATTTTCTCTTAAAATACGCATTACCACCTTTTCTCCGTCATAAACCGGAAGTACGGAAACACGGAAAGAAACTTTAAATTCGTCCGTTTTGATAGTAAACCGGCCGTCCTGGGGCAACCGGTGTTCATCCAGGCGTAAATTACTGAGTACTTTTACACGTGCGACAATTCCGTCCTGCACTTTTTTGGGAAGAGTCATCATATTGTGAAGTATTCCGTCTATCCTGTAACGGACAACGACATCTTTTTCTTCCGGTTCTATGTGAATGTCGCTTGCCCTTTTATCAATAGCATCGCGTAAAATTGAGTCCACTATTTTTATAATAGGCACTTCCTGAGCTGCTTTTTCCAGTTCCTCGGCTTCTGGACCCTCGACTTCTTCTTTTTCTTTTTTAACTGTTTCAAGTTCCTTGCCTTCAGTTTCTTTCTCTTCCTTTTTAATTATTCCCTCAAATTCCTTCTCTAAACCTTCTTTGTACAGTTTAAGAGCGTTATTTATACTTTCTTCAGTTGTAAAACGGGGCAGAATATTTAATCCGGCCTTCTTGCGTATAAACTCGGTAATCTGCAAATCCTTCGGATTCAGCATAGCCACCTCTAAACTATCCTTTTTTTTGTTGTAGGCAATGACTTTGTGTTTTTGTGCAATCGGCTCGGGAATAATTTTTAAAACCTTGGGGTCTATTTTTATCTCTCTTAGATCTATAAAAGGCACACCGGCAATATAAGCTTCCATTTCTGCAAGTTCTTTTTTGTTCAAAAGCTCATTCTCTACCAACAAATCCCCCAAATACTTATCTTCTTTTTTTGCTTTTTTGAACGCCTGCTCCAGTTTTTTTCGGTCCACTAATTCTGCATCTTCTATAAATGCTTGTAATCTTTTGTTTTCAATTTGCATAAATTTTATTCGCTAACTCTCATAAAATAATCGCCAAGATGCAACCACCAAACAGCAAACAGTTTGAAAATTGATGATTGAAACTTTTTTTGGTTATTGCGATCCGCCAACCGGCGGATCGCATTTATTCCTCTAGCGCCTGCTTAATTTTACTAAGCACATCTTCAAGCCGATAATTTGCCTTTACAAGATAAGAGTTGGCGCCCAAATCAAGTGCTTTTTGTACATCCTGAACGCTTTCAAGATTGGTTAGTACTATAACGGGAATATCGCTTGTATCTTCATTGCTTTTCAACTCCTTCAACACCTCAAAACCATCTTTACGGGGTAATATAACATCTAAAAGAATCAAATCCGGATGTTCCTCTTTAGCTTTTTTTAATCCTTCCTCGCCATCACTGGCCTCCAAATACTCAAATCCTTCTTCCTTCAGAATATTGCCCATTGTTTTTTGAAGATTTGTTTCATCTTCAACAAAAAGTATCGTTTTCATATCTTTGATTATAATATTAATTTTAATTTTTTAATGGCAGCGTAACCCAAAATGTTGTTCCTTTATTCTTTTTTGATTTAAATTTTATTGACCCACCGTGTCTGTCCACTATAGATTTTGTAATAAACAAACCCAAGCCGGTGCCGAAAGTTTGGTATTTTTTAACATTGTCAGCGCGGAAAAACCGAGTAAATATATGCTTCTGGTCTTTTTTCGGTATACCCACGCCGGTATCCTTTACTTTAAGCTCGGCTTTATCTTCCTTCTTTTTAAGTTCCACACTTACTTCTCCGCCCTCTGTGGTGTACTTAATCGCGTTTTCAACTAAATTACTGGCCGCCATCCGCAAATAAGAGGGGTCTCCTTTAATATTAAATTTATCTTTTTCCTTGACTTTAAATGTTAGAGCAACATTTTTACTTTCTGCCTGATATCTAAGTTCATCGATGACTCGTTGGACAATTCCCTTCAGCTCAACACCTTCATTTTTTAAAGGAAGTTCACCTTTATCTATTCGGGAAGTATTAAGTAAATCATTTACCAGTTTAATCATCTCTCTGTTGCCCTGGCTTAAAATATTTAAGTATTCTTTTTGCTTCTCGTTTAGATTCTTACTATTCTTCTCGTCTCTTAAATATTCTAATGCCCACTTCACTGACGATAAAGGAGAGCGCAACTGGTGTGAGGCAATACTGATAAACTCTGTTTTTATCCTGTTAAGTTCCGCCATTCTCTCAAAGCTTCGAACGATAATACTGCCGGGAGTAAAAATCACCACAGCCACTCCGAAAACAAACATTACCAAAAGCTTAGGGTCTCCTGCTTGTCTGCCCACAAAAAAGGTAGCTAATACAGCTATAATAGTAAGCACACCCATGACGATAAATAAAAAAGTGGGGCAGCGCCATAAACCCAACCCTTCTTTTTTACACGCACGCCAAAATAAAAGTTGTTCTAAAAATTTTGCCACGATTATTCTACATCAGCATTAAAAACAGGATTATTTACAGTATAACAAAAAACCCGGCCTGAGCCGAGTTTTTTGTTGTTGATAACTTGAAACACTTTCGATACTGCTAACCTTCAGCTTCGTGCTACTCCGGGTTTTCTTCTCCCTCTGTTCCGTCTTCGCCTTCTCCTTCAGGCGGCAGTACCGGACCTTCTGAACCTCCTTCGTCTTCAACGGGCGGAGAGGTTTGAGGCCCTCCTACGCCCTGCAAAGGCGGATTACCCTCTCTGAGGTTAGTAAGGATGTTACTAACCAATTGATTGTCCGGGTTATTTTCCTGAAGTGTTTCAAATTCATTAACGGCGCTTTCAGTATTTCCGAGTTCAGCATAACTCAAACCAAGATAATAACGTGCGTTTGCAAACTGGTCGTCAGCCAATGAAACTGCCTGCTCAAGAGAATCTTTCGCGTTGTTGTACTGCTCCGCTTGATATTGGTAAAGACCCAGCTGAAACCACACGTTAGGATCAAAACGATTTTGGTTAACAATTTGTTCGGTTTGCGTGATGGCTTGTTCAAGATTGCCTAAGCGCTGATATGTGGCCGCAAGTAGAAATCTTGCTGCCGAGTAATCCGACTTTAAGTCAATAGCTTCACGCAATCGATCAACCGCTGTTTGCAGATACTCCTTCCTTTGGTTAACTAGTTCTTCCTGTTGTGCGGCACCTTGCCCGGGAGTTTGAGAAAATTGGTTAATTTGCCTCTGAGTATTATCCGCGGCGAGAACATTGACGCGTGCCTGTGCTAACGGAAGTGAAGGGTTGTTAGGATCAAGGTTGCGCGCTTCCTCATATGCCGCTATCGCCTGTTCTTCGGCTTGGTCAGCTATACCTACAAGCTGTTCATACACTCGCGCGAGCTGTGACCAGTTTTGTACTTCCCTGGGGTTCGCGTCCCTTGCGCGTTGAGCGACATTAATAGTCCTCCGCATAACTTCAGTGAAACGCTGAGAACGCTCCTGTTGCGATAAACTTTGGTCCTGGACTATATTCCGCATCTGCAGGGTGAGTGCCTGTGTTGCTACTCTATAAGTGAAATCATCGTTGGGCGATGTTTGTATCGCGTTATCCAGAGCATTAAGTGATGCCTGAAGATCGTTGTTTGCCCTGTAGGACTCCACTGCTTGGGCGACATACACGCGTCCTATATACTTCTGCCCTACAAAGTAAAGTCCGCCGAGAGAAACACTTAAAAGTACAATAGCACTCAAAGAAATAATAAGCATCTTTTGAGGTGAATCAAGCAAGCTTATACGCCATCGTTTAGTCCACCCCAACTGAGCCATAGAGCTTATAGCTAATCCCGCCGAGATAAAGAGAAGCAGGAATAAAACAACATTGCTCTTATATAAGATGGCTCCGAGGGAAAGGAAAAGAGTTACACCGAAAGAAGCAAGCGCTATTCCGCGTAAAACAGAGTCATTTTCACCTTCTCTATGCTGATGCATATTGTTTACAGCAGTGCGGCCTATTCTATACAGAAACAGGAGAAGAGTACCCAAAAACGCAAAAATACCTAAAATTCCCCAAGTAGAAAGATATGTTAGTGCTGCGGAGTACCCTTGGTTAAACTGCACTCCCCAGAAGTTCGTCTGGTTTAGAGCAATAGGCCTATTCAGGGAATAGTTAAACGGAAATGTGCCGGGTCCTGTGCCGGTAACATGCCTTGCACCCTCAAGTGATTCTGTCGAAATATCCCATGTGCTTCCTAAACTTGGGCCGATTTCAGCGGGAACATTCATGAAAGTAGGTATGTTCGGTTGAATAATAACACCTAAAGTAGCAACCATCACAATAAACAGCGGTACAACAAGAGGTCGTAAATTCGCCTCTTTTTGACGTACAGCTTTGTAACCTACAACACCTGCAATGCCTACAAACGCAAGGCCCAAAGAAAGCCAAAGCGTCCATAGGTTAATCTGTATCAAAAATAAACCAAACAAAGCTACAAACGCCCACAGGACACCCTGTAGCGACTTATCTTTAGGCGATGCTATTAAAAGATAGGTGGTAAAGCCGACAAAAGCAACTGCCACCACAAAACCTGCTGCAAACACAGTTCCTACCGGATTAAAGTTGGTGTTGTCTAAAAATCCGGGGAATACCATTATATCCGAAAACTGCAGCATTGTTAGAATCGCAAAAATACCTACACCTCCGGCAAATGCGATAGCGGTGTTCTTTATCGCCTGCCGATTATTTACAACCACTACGGTTAAAATAAAGGCGAGTACATACATTGCCACCCAGAAGAAAGAGTCGGCACTGGTTCCCAGTAAGCTTACATTCTGTGCCTGCGAAAAAAGCGCGGATATTAATACGGCACCCGCAAAACCAAAAGACGCAAATAAAAGCATTTTAGGAGGAAGGGATAATTCTCCGCGGGCAAGCAGTCGCCCCAACACATATATTGTGAGAACAAGAAGAATTGCTCCCACAAAAATTTGTTTACTGAGAGCTACGGGAGAAAGAGTAAACGGGAGATAGAAAAGCGGTAAAAGCAGAACAAATGCGTAATATAAAACTTTACTAAAACTCCACTGTTTATCTGATGAAGATTGTTCTTTTTCAGAACTTTCCTTTTTACCTCCCTCAGAGCTTTCCTGATTCATTCCGAAAGATGGGGCTGTTTTCTGAACATTCTCTCCTGTTTGAATATTTCCCGCTCCTGAGGATACACCCTCCTCACCGTCACTTTTGTTTCTGTTAAATACATCTAAAATCATAAGAATAAATTAAGTTAACTTGTAATAAAACGGATTGATTCGACCTTTTATTATTTGCAATAAGTTATTGCCTGAATTAAATTACATACTCTTTTCATTCATCGCCTTCGCAGGAAGAGTGGTTATATACCATATACGTTCCGCTCTGCGTCCCGGAAGATATCTCAGGATTAATCTTTAATGCTCCTTCCTTGATTACTACCGCACTTCCATGCTTTAAGCTTAGCTCGGTTAAACCGGTGTTATCGTTTTGCACGTCGGGATTTTTAAAAACCGTATCACCGAAGACAAACACCTCTTCACAATTTGCGTGATCACTCTTCTTGTTTGTTGTGCTCTCTATAACAACTTGACGATTTGCTTTAGAAATATCACTTACAATATTACGCGCATTATTTTTGCTTATACGTAAAAAAACTGTATTACCTTTAAAATTTTCTTTTAAAAACCGGGAAGAACTGTTTAGCACCCCTCCGTTGTTGGCCTTTACAACTACAGGAGCCGGGGGTCGTCTTTCGGAATCTGTTGTATTATTTACCCCGGAGTCAGGCATAAGCTGAAAAGCATTTGTGCTGTCTGCCTGAATCCCTGACAACACCTGCCCCTCGCCCTCGGGAAACCTGAATGCGCCGAACAGACCGAAAGTAGCAACTATAATAAGAACAGCAGCGGTCATACGGAAAGTTCGCTTCCCGAACACCGACGCACCGTAATCTGAAAGTATGCCCGACACCCTGCGATAGTAATGAAATATATTTTCTATCAGACCAACAAAGATCTTTTCATTTTTCTTATTCCGGGATCGATAATATCGTTCTACTTTCTCTCTGGTTGTAAACCAGTTTCTGCCTATCTTTTTAGCCGGAAGCTTCCCCTTTCTCGCGAGCAAGCTTAAATAATCCTGACTATACGGTACATAAGTGCTTGCCTCGGCAAGTGATATAAATTCCCTGTCTTTCCCGTCCCTGCCCGGTCTTTCTTTGTCTTGTGCATAATCAGCTTGAATTTCAAGATACATACGCACACTGCTTTCGGCTGCAAACCACCTACCTTGAACTTTTTTCGCTTCAAATCTTCCCTCTCTTGCGAGAATGCTTAAATATGCGTGGTTATAACCGAATATATCAGCAAGTTCGCTTATGGGAAGATATATATCGCCTTGCTTGGTTTTATGTTTTTTGAAAAGGGAACGCATATATGTACTATTACTTTATCCGATACGCTATCCGATACGTTAAATGGTGATGTATTTGTTATTATACCACCTAATAGACACACTTAAATATCCACAAATGTGGAAAAGTTAAAAGTATATGCGTATATGGAAAAGCAAGTAACCAGTAATCAGTAATCTGTACAAATCCTAAATTCTAATATCCCTGCCTGCCGGCAGGCAGGCAGGGATTTTGATATTGTTTAGAATTGAGTGTCGTTTTGAGATTAGAATTTTATAGTTTTATAACAATTTAACAATATAGCAATACAACAATTGACGATTTTTAC
>CAYMUG010000020.1:9175-12236 GCA_964393575.1 uncultured Candidatus Saccharibacteria bacterium
CTAATGTTCAAAATTTTCGCGATCGCGAAAATTTTGAACATTATGATTCACGCTTCTATCTCTTCTATTAAAAAAATTCTGATGTAACTTTGTATATTCAATGCGGAAGATACTTTTTGAGTGTCTTCGTATTTATCATAAGGACATACCCAAATACTTCGTTGCAGCATTTCAAATCCCATTTCTTGTAGCAAGTTTCTAAAACTGTCGCGTTCTATTTTTTTGCGCTCGGGTATATCAAATATAACCATTACCCACTTGCTGTCTTTTCGCTTTTTGTTTTCCGTTATCTTGAATTGAGCGCGTAAAACTTTTTCAGCTCCTTTTTGCGTAAGCAGAAATCCTTTTTGTTCTTTTTGTTTTGCTTCCCGTATATAGCCGTTATATTTTAAGTAATTAATCATCTGGGCAAAGCTTCTGCTTCCTTTATATTTTTGGTAGCTATTATTTAGCTTGCGCAGATCCGGTGAAAGGGCCTCACTTGTCGTGGGAGGTCTTACTGCATGAAAAGCATTCCCCACTCCGCTCGCGATTGTATATAAATCCCATAAAAATTTGTCAGTTATCGGAAGTTTCATGATTATTTACTATTATTCTTACTATTATTATTACCAATTAATTATAAACATAATTATAAACCAATTTCTTAAAATGTTCAAAATTTTCGCGATCGCGAAAATTTTGAACATTGGGTTTTAGGTTTCAACTATTGCGGGGGGTTCCGCGGGGGGCGGACAGGCATAAAAATTTTGAACATAAAATTATATTTTGAAGTTTGAGTCATACGAGTTTATTGCCCTGCTGAGTCAAAGATAAACTAACATCCAAACAAAAATTGATATAAAAAACGGCTAAAGCTTACGCTTTAGCCGTTTTTTTGGTTTTTACGTATTACGTATTACTTATTACTGAACCGTGCTCGTCGTGCTCGTAGAAGAGTCACCGGTTCCGTCAGTGGTTGTGGTTGTTGAGTCAGTAGAATCCGACTGCGGTGAGCTTGTCGAATCCGTTGAACTGTCAGAAGTTCCATCTTCAGTAGTGGTTGAACTATCCGAAGAACCATCTCCGGTATTTGTTGAACTTGTTGAGGTGTCCTGTGTTGAACCGGATGATGCGTCCTCTCCCGAACCCTTAACCTGTACTATCCACCAGCTGAAGGGAACTTTGCCTTCCGGCGCTTGGTCAAAGTGAATGGTGAACTCGCCGTCCTGCCAGGTTACCCAGTGGCGATTTGCGGGAGCGTAGTTGCCCTTAAGTGTTACGAATACCTTAGAGCTTTCTTTTATATTATCGTTCTTGAATGTATATTCTTTTCCGGAGTCGCTATCAACAGTATCTGTGCCCTGAATTGTTTCGGTTGTTGTTCCGTTATTAGTGGAGGTGGCAAAGGAAGCGTTGGGGTTTATCGTCTCCTCGCCTATTGTCGCGTCGTCATTGAAGTCAGTGGGCGGTTCCTGTCCGATAGTCAATTCGTTTGTGTTAAAGGTATTCGCGGCAAGATTTGTGAAAGTAATAATGCCGTCCTTAAGCCGCATACCTCCGACACGGAATAAGTCCCTTAAGGTGGCTATCATTTTTACCGAGAACGATTCTTCAAGCTGGTTTTGGCTTTTTGTAAGTGATATCGGCTGGTTTTGACTGCTGCTTCTCTCAATGTCCTGAATAGTTGTTGTGCCGGAGAGAAGTTCTACTTTCTTTTCCAACTTGTCTACCCTGCCTTCAATCTCATTTATCCTTTCCTGCTGTGCCTTGAGCCCCGCAAGAGTAAAGCTTGTCAGCTTGTAAAGGTCAACTCCTTCCCGGTTCGGCGCGAGCACTTCTTCGGGCGCTTCCTCCGCTATAAGGCCGAGGCGCATCGGTGCTGTTTCCCTCTCTCCGTTATAGCGGTATCTGGCAACTTTAACCCTTCCGACTTTATCCATAATATCGCCGTATGTAAGAGAGGAGCCAAGTTCGGTTGTGTCTTCGCTTGAAGTCGTGCTTGTTGAGGAAGTCGAAGTGGTGCTTGTTTGGGATTTGGTGCTTGGGATTTGTGATTTTCCTTTCTCTTGAGAAAGGTACTCAATATCTTTCTTCTTCTTCCGGCTTGAGGTGTTTACGAAAGATTGCGCACCAACATCGCCGGCTACGTGAAGTTTGTAGTCGGGTTCGTCAGTGCCGAGGCCGAGGTTACCGTCCTTTGAGGCAAAGTCAACCGAACCGCCGGGTACCCTCCATTCAGGATCAACAAACATCAGGATTTTGCCCACTCCATCACCGCTGTATCCTTCAAGCGCCACACCGACAACACGTCCTGCTTCTGCCGCCTTCATTCCCACTCCGGCCTCTGAAGAAGGCGCGATGTAGTCACCTTTTTCTATGTCTCCGCTTTCCGCGGAAACCTTAACCTGAACACGTCCGCTTAGGGCAACGGGCATCGGGTTATCTTCCTCGCGAACGTTGTATCCTATGCTGTTGAAATCATTTGCATCTTCCGGGTTTGAAATTACGCCGAGAGCGTCACCCTGGTATGCGGAGCCGGTGCGTTTAAGCACAGGCAATGTGCTGGACGTAGTTGAAGGTACTGTGGTTGTACTTGCAACTACAATCTCTCCGGATTCAATGCCTTCTTCTACCGGATACATCTCCATATAGTCGGCTTTGGGATTGCTGTGACAATCCACTAAATCCACATCTGTCACATTTGAATCGCTGCCGGTATGGCAAACAGCTTCGGCGTCGGAAGTATCTTTAAGGTCCAGTTGTACATTGCCGGCTACGGTAAGTTTTTCAGTCGGGCTATCCGTTCCTATGCCAACCCTGCTGTTGGAGGAATCAAGGGAGATGGTGTTTGAGTTAACATTAAACTCTCCCTCTACTGTTGTAGTTCCTGAAATGTGAAGGGTGCTGCTCGGATTTGTGGTGCCCAGGCCAATGTTTCCGCTTGCTTTGTTTATGAAGAGGTCGTTATCAAAGAAGGCAATATCGCCGTTAGATGTGGAATCGGTATCAAACTTAAAGGTGTTATTTGCTGTATCATAACTTATTGTTCCCTCGTCGCTTGTTGAATTTCCTATGTGTA
>CAYMUG010000021.1:0-8974 GCA_964393575.1 uncultured Candidatus Saccharibacteria bacterium
GAATGGTGGTATTGGCTGAAAAAAGAAGGGGAGCCGGAGATATGGGAACAAGCTAAAACGGTGTTTTAGGTAAAATAAGGGATAAGAGATTGCCGCATAATCCTTCGCTCAACCGGCGGTTCTCGCGCTCCAGCGGCGCGAGCCCGCCTGCGCCTCTCGGCGTTTTCACTCCGCCTTACGGCGGAGACCAAGCTGAAAACGCCTCCGAGAGCTTTCGCGAAGGGTTATGCGGCAATCTCTTATAGCTATAAATACCTCATTTTGCTATAATTTTCTTTGATTCTTATTTGTGCGCGTGTTAATTTTCTAACTACATTAAACTACGAAAATACAATGAATACAAAAACTTCAAAATACGCAAACCTGTTTGATTTTGCGAATCTCACCCCTGAGATTATCCGAGAAAAGACAGAGAAGACCCTGGAGAAAGCCCAAGGTATGGTTGATGAAATCCTTTCAGTAGGCGGTGAAAGAACTGTTGAAAACACGTTATATAAACTGGAAGAAGTTTATATTTCTTTAGACATTGCGTCTTCTCTTAATCTGGTAGCAAAAACTCACCCGGAAGATAAAGTTCAGGAAAGCGCTGATGATTCTGTTCAATCTGTAACCAAATTTGCAACAGGGCTTTTGCTTAACCCTGAACTTTATAGAGCTGTCTCACAAGTGGATATAAGCAATGCGGATTCGACAGTAAAAAGGTTTTGGGAAAAAGAAATTAGGAAATTTAAGCGTCTCGGAGTAGACAGAGATGAAAATACACGAAAAAGAGTTAGAAGCTTAAGAGACCGTGAGGAAGAATTGGGTAATAAATTTGAAAGAAATATACGTAAATCTCAATCAAGCATAGAGGTTGACCCTGAGGAACTGGACGGATTGCCTGAATCATACACAAAATCTCACCAACCCGGAGAGAATAATAAAGTAGTTATTACCACGGACTATCCCGATGCTCTTCCTTTCCTCCGGTTTTCCCGTAGTGAGGATGCACGGAGGCGCCTTTATCTTGAGATGAGGAATAGAGCTTATCCTGAAAATGAAGAAGTATTGAGGGAGCTTATCGGAGTTCGCCAAGAGCTGGCTGGGTTGTTGGATTACGAAAATTTTGTTGATTACGTAACAGAAGAGCATATGCTTCATCCTGCCTCCGCCGTTAGAGATTTTTTGGATGAATTAAATGAGATGACCGAAGAACACGCAAAACGTGAATATAACTTGCTCCTTAATTTAAAGAAAGAAAACAATCCTGATGCGGAAGATCTTCATATGTGGGATCACGGTTTTTACTCCGAGCTTTATACCAGAGAAAAGTTCGGCCTTAACTCGCAGGACCTGATGCCATACTTTGAGTATGATAGTGTTAAGGAGGGAATTTTTGAGCTGACAAGGCGTCTTTTCAATGTGGACTATAGAAAAGTTGAAAATGCCCGCGTTTGGCACGAAAGCGTCGAATGCTATGAATTAATTGATAAAGAAAACGGAGAACCATGGGGCAGATTTTATATGGATATGCATCCCAGAGAAGGTAAGTTCAGTCATGCGGCATCTTTTCCTGTGTCTGTCGGTGTAGAATCTGTGCAATTACCTGAAGCTGCACTTGTATGCAATTTTCCCGATCCGCGGAAAGAAGACCACGCTTTGATGCAATATAGTGACGTGCAAACCTTTTTACATGAATTCGGCCACCTCCTCCACAATCTTTTCGGCGGCCACACAAAAAGGGTTGAGTTTTCAGGCATTGCCACCGAAGAAGATTTTGTGGAGGCACCCTCGCAAATGCTTGAAGAATTTCTGAAAAGCACTCGTACACTCCAAACTTTTGCGCTTCATCATAAAACCAAAGAACCTATTCCGGAAGAACTTGTTAAAAAAACTATTGAAGCTGATGCTTTCGGAAGAGGTATGTTTATGCGCAGGCAGGCAGGCCTGGCAGATTTGTCTTTTTCACTTTATTTCTGCGACGTGGAAAGTTATGAATTCAAAGAGCTGGATAGAGAGATACATAATAAATATGAGTTTTGTCAGTATCCCGATAATTCCCACTTTTGGTGTTCTTTTGGCCACTTAAACGATTATTCCGCTGCGTACTATACATATATGTGGTCTAAAGTTATCGCTCTTGATTTATTTAGCGCTTTTGAAAAAAATAATCTTTTGGATCGGGAGACAGCAGTGTTATACAGGAAAAAAGTTCTTGAACCGGGAGGTACAAAAGATGCGGCCGATATGATCAATGACTTCCTGGGTAGGCCTTATAATTTCGACGCTACAAGAATGTGGCTTCGGCAATCCCGAGAAGGATAACAAAATAGCAGGAAAACAACGTTTTATTTCGGTGAGATACAAGGAAGCTACAGTTTTTATGGTAGAATAACAATAAATTAATTTAATTTGACCTATGGATTTTGTTTTAGGAATAGATGCCGGTGCAACAAAAACCAAAGCAGCTATTGCGGATGAAAACGGTAAAATTTTAGGAAGAGGAAAGTCCGGACCGGGCAACATAAAGATGCATTCCGCGGAGTCGTTCCAAAATATAATCAAAGATGTAATAAAACAAGCCACAGGAGAGGAAACTTACAGGTTTTCCTATGCAGTTTTAGGTGTTGCCGGCTCTGATACCGAAGAGTCAATTGAATATACAAAAAAATTGGCGGAAGATATTCTTAATGCGGAAAAAATAAAAGTCGTAAACGACACACTTCTTGTGCGTCCCGCCTGTTCGGATAAAAATTACGGTGTCACCGCCGTTGTAGGTACGGGTAGTAATTTTTACGGTGTGAACAGACAGGGGAGAGAGGTATGGGTAGGAGGCCTGGACTGGAAGCTGTCTGACGAGGGAAGCGCTTATTGGATAGGAGAAAAAACTCTGAAAGCTGTAGTGAGGGCCGGAGACGGAAGAGGAGAAAAAACCGCATTAGAGGAGTTAGTTTATGACAAGTATAATATTACCTCACATAGAGATCTTGTAAAAATTGTATATGAAGAAAGTTTTAACAAAACAGAAACCGCTTCTCTGGCGGTACTAGTAGATAATGCCTATGAAAAAGGAGATAAGGTTGCCACAAGCATACTGGAGGAGGCGACAGATGAGATTGCACTAAGTATTAATACCATTATAGATAGACTGGAAATAAAAGATGAGGACTTTGATATTGTGGCGATAGGCGGGGAGTTCCGTTCCCCTTATAATTTTGCCGAAAAAATTCAAAACAGGATAAGAGCGGATAATGCAGAGTTTAAAGTATGCAAAAAAGAGCTTACCGAAGGAGCTGTTAAGCTAGCCCTCGGTATGATTTAAAATTAACATAATTTTATGTTTCGATATTTGAGCCCTAAAATAATTTTACAGATAGCTCTCGGTGGAACGTTTTTATATGTAGGTGTATCTATATTTTTGAACCCCGTACAGTGGCAAGCTTTTATACCTTCGTTTATTGATACTTTTATGTCCCAGGAGTTGGCACTTTATCTGCATGGGGCGGGAGATATAATACTCGGTTTGTGGGTGTTTAGTGGAAAGTGGAGATTCTGGTCCGGATGGGTTTCTTTTCTTTGGCTTTTTTCTATTACAGCTGTAAGCGGCAGTGCTTTTTGGTTTATAACCTTTAGGGATGTTGGTTTGGCGCTTGCTGCTCTTGCTTATGCTTATATAGAGAAAGAAAAAACGTTTCATATAGGATGAACCGTTTCGCCGTAAGGCGCCGCGCCTGCCGGCGGGCAGGGATCTGGTTCAGGGTGAAAAGATTACATATGACTTTGATTATATCTTACGGAGCTCCCCGTCATTTATCACCCGGCGAGGCGCTATTTTTTTTGACCGGAGTGTAATAAACCCCTCTTCCGCGTCCGTGTTTTTCCAGCACTCCCATTTCCTCCAGTTTGTTCAGATCTCTATAGGCGGTAGAGTGACTCACATCCGTTATTTCCTGCCAAAGGTCGTTGGTTATTTTTTTAATATTGTGTTTCCGGAAGTGGTCAAGGGCAAGATGTATTCTTTTTGAGTGATGCTTTTCCAATTCTTTTTTCTTTATATTTTTTACCCTAAGCCAAAGTTCAAAAAGTGTGCCAAAAATAAAAGCTGCAACAGCAATCCACAACACTATTTGTACTTTTGTCCCGAAAACGTCCATAGATTTATTTTAACACAACTACGTTGTAGTGGTATAATGCTTGTAAGCTCACCGTCCGCCGGTCGGCGGACGGTTCGCACTGTTACAATGACCATAACCATGACATTATCGCGCCTGCCCGTAGGCAGGCGCGATAATTAATGCGCTCGCACAGCGAGCGCTGTGTAATAGTCATAGTTATTGTTATAGTGTTTTATGAGCATAGCGAACCCCGCACCTATTCCTTCGGAAAGGTGCGGGACAAGCAAAATTACCATGGCTAAATTACATTTCTACGGAGGTGCAAAATCCGTAACAGGTTCAAATTATCTTGTAGAAACAGAGAATTCTAAAGTTCTGGTTGATTGCGGTTTGTTTCAGGGGTCAAAAGAAGCCGACGAGGAAAATTACAAGGATTTTCCCTATAATCCCGCCGGGATAGACGCGGTTTTTATAACACACGCACATATAGACCATCTGGGGAGAGTTCCCAAATTAATAAAAGACGGTTATAACGGACCGATTTATGGAACAGAACCCACGGCGGAATTGGCGCCTGTAATGCTTTATGATAGTCAGGGTATTATTGAACATCAAGCAGAGAGCGAAGAAGAGATACTTTACTCAAAAGAAGATGTGGATAAAACTAAAAAATATTTTAAGGGAGTTAAGTACAATACCACAATCAACGTTACTGATGACATCACTGTCCGGCTTAAGGAAGCGGGCCATATTTTGGGTTCTGCTGTTGTGGAGATATGGGTGAAAGAAGGAACTCCACCACGGGAAACAAAACTTGTTTTTTCGGGAGATCTCGGAAATCCTCCCACGCCTCTTTTAAATCCTTATGACTTTGTTGAAGATGCTGACTATATACTCGTGGAAAGTGTGTACGGAGATAGGGTGCACGAAGATAAAGAGGAAAGAAAACGTATTTTAGAAGTAGCCATAGAAGATACGGCAACTTACGGCGGCACCCTCTTAATTCCGGCGTTTGCTTTGGAGAGAACACAGGAAGTGCTTTTTGAGTTAAATTCTCTTGTAGAATACAACCGCATACCTGAAGTGCCTATATTTATAGACAGTCCATTGGCAATTGATGCCACTCAGGTATACAAAAAGTTTAGCGGCACCCCGTATTTTAATGAAGAGGCGGTTTGGCTTAAACGTTCCGGAGATGAGCTTTTTCATTTTCCGCGGTTAAAGTTTACTTATGAGACCGAAGAAAGCAAGGCGATAAATGGCGTTGAGCCACCTAAAGTAATATTAGCGGGCAGTGGTATGAGTACCGGCGGGAGAATCTTGCATCACGAAATTCGTTATTTGCCCGATCCCAAAAGTATGATTTTGTTTATCGGGTATCAAGCAAAAAATACTCTGGGAAGACGAATATTCGAGGGAGCTGACGAGGTAAATATTTTTGGTGAAAAAGTTTCTGTTAATGCCAGGAAAAGAGCGATAGGAGGTTATTCTTCACACGCGGATCGCAATATGCTTCTTGATTGGATTGATCGTGCCAGAAAAAACAGTAAGGACCTCAAAAAAGTTTTTTGTGTACAGGGTGAAGAGGAAGCATCCACAGCGTTGGCTACACAAATTCGTGATAAAATGGCTGTAGATGCAGAATCTCCCGACCAGGGAGATGTATTGGAATTTTAATTAAGCTCGTCCGTCCGCCGGCTGGCGGACGGTTCGCACCATGACAATGACCATAACAATGACATTATCGCGCCTGACCGTAGGCAGGCGCGATAACTAATGCGCTCGCACAGCGAGCGCTGTGTAATGGTTATAGTTATTGTTATAGTGTTTTATGAGCGTAGCGCCTGCCTGCCGGCAGGCAGGAATAAAATAATATGAAATATTTTAAACTATGTGTCTCCGGTGCTGCTGAAACAGGTCACTGTACCGATTCAGCCCATCAAAAATCAGAAGAATTAGGCAGAGAAATAGTGCGCCACAACAGTGTTATTGTAACCGGCGCGACTACAGGTACTCCTTTTTGGGCCGCGAAAGGAGCTAAAGATGAGGGAGGAATATCTATAGGTATGTCGCCCGCATCCACGGAAGAAGAGCATATAAAAAGATATAAGTTGCCGACGGAAAATTTGGATATGATAATATATACCGGTTTTAATTTTTCGGGGCGAAATCTTTTATTGACCCGTTCAAGCGATGCTGTATTGTTTACCTGCGGAAGGATGGGTACATTAAACGAGTTTACGATAGCGTTTGAAGATGAAAAACCTATAGGGGTCCTTGAAGACACCGGAGGAACTGCGGATATGATAAAAGATCTTGTCCCTAAAATGCACAGAGGGCCCGGCAAAATAGTTTATGATTCCGACCCTAAACGCTTAGTGGAAAAAGTACTTGAACTTGTGCAAAAAGAAAAAATGGTTGATTTACCTACAAATAGAGCAGAAAATCCGGAGAATCCCGATTAAGCTCGTCCGTCCGCCGGCCGGCGGATGGTTCGCACTATGACAATGACCATAACCATGACATTACCGCGCCTGCCTACGGGCAGGCGCGGTAACTAATGCGCTCGCTGCGCGAGCGCTGTGTCATAGTCATAGTTATTGTTATGTAGGTGTAGGACTTTACGGACTTGCAATATTTACGACTATACTTGTATTTATAATTCTTGAGGTTTTAGGTTATTTTGATATAGATGAATGGGTTAACAAAAAACGAGGTGCAGGGAGATAACCGGGCTATCGCTAACCGTAATACTCTTAAAGCAGTATCTTCTCTTGTAGGAACGATTGTCGGGGGAGGGATTTTCGGTGTTCCTTTTGTTTTTGCCCGGGCGGGATTTTTACCTGCTACTTTAGTGTTTGCCGCGATAACCGCAATAGTTTTGTTTTTGCATTTAATGTACGGGGAAGTAGTAGAACGCACAGAGGGTAAACACAGGTTAATGGGATATGTCGAGGTTTACTTCGGAAAAAGAGCTAAACATTTAATAGCTGCCTCTGTTATAATCGGGGCTTACGGAGCTTCAGTAGCTTACATCCTTCTTGCCGGTGAATTTTTAAGCCGGCTTTTGGGTTTTATATCGGGAAATGTCGTGGTATGGGGTCTGTTGTTTTGGGGTGTTTTGAGTGTCGCGATCATCAAAGGTATTAGAACGATTGCAAGAATAGAAGTGTTTATGTTTACTCTTCTCGTTTTGGTATTTTTGGTTATATTTTCAGGCAGTATTCCGTCTATAAATTTGAACAACTTTACATTTACTAACTGGAGCAATATATTTTTACCCTACGGGGTTATTCTGTTTGCTTTAGTAGGACTCCAGGCGATTCCTGAAATTCATTCTGTAATTAAAAACGATGGAAAAAAGTTTGTAAGATCAATTATATTCGGTAGTTTAATTGCAGCTTTCATTACATTTCTTTTTGGTGCAGCGGTTTTAGGAGTAAGTGGCATTGACACCAGCAATGAAGCCATATCCGGACTCACTCCCTTTGTCGGCAAATGGATTTTGTACACGGGAGCATCTCTCGGAGTATTAGCTGTAGCTACATCCTATCTTATATTCGGCGTAAACTTGAAAGAAACTTTTATATACGATTGGAATATTAAAAAGAGTTGGAGTAACGCTGCCGCTGTTCTTGTGCCCGGAATTCTGGTTATTTTGGGTGTTAGAAGTTTTATAGAGGTTATAGGCGTTACCGGAGCGTTTTTCGGAGCTGTAAACGGTTCAGCAATAGCTCTTATGTTTACAAAGGCGAAAACTAAAGGCAAGAAAAGCCCGCATTTCAACCTAAGGATTCCTAAGCTTGTTGTTTGGATTGTGATTTTAGCTTTGCTGACCGGAGGGGTTTATGAGATAATAAAAGTGTTAGCTCGCTAATATTTAATAGAATAAAGAATAAAGAATTAAGAATGGAAATACAGAATATAGAATACAGAATTAAAAAAGCAATCGCAGCAAAAACCATTGCGCCTGCCTGCCTGCCGGCAGGCAGGCGCAATGGTTCACAATTCTTGATTCATAATTCTTAATTCTTTTTGTGAGCCGAAGGCGAACAAAATCATGGTTGATATCTACAAAACTCCTTGGTACGGGAGAAAACCAAAACCTAAAAAAGAGGAAGAATCCGAAATGGGTCCGGGAAAAGCGGATATTGTAATGTGTCCGGAGGGAAACGAAGTTTACTATTACAAGAGTTGGCACCACAATATGCAAAATTATAGGGAGTTGGACACAGAAAAAAGAGTTAAGTTTGAGTTGTGTCCTGTGCACCAAATGAAAAAAGACGATACATTTGAAGGTTTGGTTACTATAGAAAATATACCTTCGAGGGAGCAGGAAGAAATTGTAAACCTGGTTGAAAATGTGGAGGATCGAGCGTACAAACGCGATCCTATGGACAGAATTCTGTCTATGCAGGAGAGTGAAGGTCGTTTAGAGATAAAAACAAGCGAAAATCAACTTGCGGTCAGCATAGGCAAGCAAGTGCAGAGAGCTCATAAAAATTCCGAAATGAAAATAAAATTCTCAGACTCCGAGAGTGTCGCGAGAATAAAAGTGTGGTGGCCTGATGAATAAAATTCAAATGTCAAAATTCAAATGTCAAATAAATTCCAAATTACAAATGGAAAAAAACTTTTAAATTTTGACATTGGTCATTGGTCATTGATTATAAGAAAAGCAGAAAGATGGACCTTTCTGCTTTTCTTATTTTCTATCCCGTTCCAGACGCGGGTTTTTTTGTATAGCGCGGGCGCTACAGATGGCTTTAATGAATGGCAAAGCGTGTTTTTGTACGGTACGGACTTACTTGTTTTAGCTCTCTTCGGGTTTTGGGCATTCAGAAAATTAAAAGCAAAAAAAGAGAGCAAACCAAAACCCC
>CAYMUG010000021.1:9074-10220 GCA_964393575.1 uncultured Candidatus Saccharibacteria bacterium
CTGAATCCGATTTTATTTTTCCTGGGATTTTTTATCTTGTTTTCTGCATCCACAGTATTTTTTGCTCTTTACAAAGATATTGCGCTTTTTCGTTTTGTAAAACTTCTTGAGTTTGTTTTTGTGTTTTTTTATACAGCGGATATTTTAAAGTTTATTCCGAAGACACGCGCAGCTCTTGCATTTGCCGGAGGGGGTATTCTTCAGGCAACCATAGCAATAGGACAGTTTTTAAAGCAGGATGATTTGGGGCTTAAAATTTTAGGAGAATCGCCTCTCCGCGCAGGCAGCACACAAACAGCCGAAATAGTAACTCAAACAGGAAGGTTTGTGCGTGGTTATGGCACCTTGCCCAGCCCTAATGCTCTTGCTGCATTTTTAGCACTTTCTGTTTTTATGTTTCTTTACTGGTACTTGTCGGAAAAACGCGATATTTCTTTTAAGGGGGTAAGTATAAAGTTTGCAGGCGCGCTTTTGGGATTGGTGCTTTTAGGGTTGGGGCTGCTTTTTAGTTTTTCCCGTGCTGCCATCGGAGCTTTCGGGGTTGTGTTTGTTTTGTATATACTTTTTATTCTTACAAGGGACAACCTTAAGGAACACAGAAACAAGATAAAAAAAATAATAGTGTATATAACAGGCAGTGCTGTTCCTTTTTTGGTTCTATTTTGGAAGGAAATTTACGGAAGAATTTTTGTAAATACTTTTGAAATGCATGATTTGGCCATACATAAAAGAGCATTTTTAAATGATATAGCTTTCAAGATAATTCCTTCTAATATACTTGGTGTGGGTCCGGGAAATTTTACACTTTATTTCCGTGAGGTGTTCGGAGGTTTGCGGGAAGAAATTTATCAGCCGGTGCACAGCATATACCTTCTCCTTGTTGCCGAAAACGGTTTAATTTCCGCGGTTCTATTTGTTTGTTTTTTGGTAACCCTTTTAATATTCGGTTTCAAAAAACGCGACAGTATAGGCGCTGCCACTTTCTCTTTTGCTGTTTTATTTGTTGCAGGTGCGGGGTTTTTTGACCACTTTTTTATAACCCTTCAGCAAGGCGGTCTCATGATGTGGACTGTGTTGGGTATGTTATACTATTTTATCCTTATAGATAATAATACCTTACGAGGTAAGCCGCAGTCGTGAACCGAG
>CAYMUG010000022.1:0-9785 GCA_964393575.1 uncultured Candidatus Saccharibacteria bacterium
TATGGCAGAAGAAAAAAACGAACAAAAAGAGGCAGAGGCCAAGGAAGAAGAATCCAAGGCCGAAGCTTCAAAAGAAGAAGCAAAAACCTCTGAATCCGTTGAGGAAGAGTCTGCATCCGCACCTGAAGGAGAATCTACTGAGGTTCCTGAAAAATTCCAGGATCTCGTGGCAAAAATTGAAGAGATGTCTGTACTCGAACTTTCAGAGCTTGTTAAAGTGCTTGAGGGTAAGTTCGGTGTTTCCAGTGCAGCACCTGTGGCAGCAGCTGCCCCCTCTGCAGGAGGAGGCGATGAAGGCGAAGAAGAAGAAAAGGCCAGTTATGATATTGAGCTGACAGAAACAGGGGATAACAAGTTAGGACTAATAAAGGTACTGCGTGAAGTGACGGATTTAGGCCTAAAGGATGCAAAAGAAAAAGCAGAGAGTGTACCTCAGGTTATAAAAGAAGGTGCTCCTAAGGAACAAGCTGAAGAAATAAAGAGTAAATTGGAAGAGGCAGGAGCTACAGTAACATTGAAATAAAAAAACAACTGTAAACAAAAACCCCCGCAATTTGCGGGGGTTTTTGTTTACTTTTAAGTTAGAGCATGCTATATTTTAGGTAACATGGATAACCAAATACTGGAAAAACTTTTTGATTCTCCGAGCAAGCTCCGTATCTTGAAGCTTTTTTTGCGCAACCCTCATGATAAATTTAAGATGAGGGATGTGCGTAAACGTCTTATGCTAAAAACACCTGTAGTTAACCGTGAGCTGAATAAATTGTATGACATTAAACTTATACACAGGAAAAAACACCCTAAATCAAAAGAATATATGTATAGTTTGAATCACGAGTTTGTATTTTTGCCCGAAATGAAAAATTTGGTCCTTAAATCATCTCCTGCAGATGAAAGAAAAATGGAGAACACAATAAAGAAGTTAGGCAGAATAAAATTAGCAGTACTTTCCGGTATTTTTGTAAAACCCGAACGTGAAAATTCCCGCGCTGACTTATTAATAGTAGGAGACGGAATCAACGAAAACAAGCTACAAACTTTTATACGCAAACTTGAGGCAGAAGTAGGCACAGAGATTAATTATACAGTCCTAACCTCAGAAGAATACGCTTACCGCAACAAAATGTTTGACCGTTTCCTGAGGGATATATTTGAACAACCGCACAGAAAACTGGTGGATAAGTTCCGAAAATAATACCTATTATTTTAGCAACTCATTATAATTAAATACGTATTAAGTTAGTATCAATAAAAGGCGGCTAACAAAAAATTTTGTTTTAAGCGCGGGTTTATTGGCTATGGGCGCTCTTATATTTCTTGGCTCTTTTTCTTTTTTTAGCAACACTTCTGTTGAAAAAGAGTTTATGAGCGGAGAACCTGCTACAGAAAGCCGAAAAACTTATCTTTCACAAATCAATATAGTTCCTGATAAACCCCCTCAAAAGAAAGATGTTAAGGCAATACATCTCTCTTATGGTTCTTATCTGTCAGATGATTTTGTGGGGATATTAGATGAGATAGAAAAATCCGATATTAACACTATCGTTTTTGAAGTGAAAACCCCATCAGGACTTGTGGCTTTTAACTCTCAGAAGCACATCGATATTTTAAAAGAATTACTTCCTAAATTAAAAGAAGGGGGAATCTATACTATAGCCCGTATGGTTATTTTTCAGGATCCCGTTCTGGCGGAAGAGAATCCCGGTTTAGCTATAAAAAATTCCGCTACCGGAGGGCCATGGTCCGATAATAATGGTATAGTCTGGACTGATCCTACGCAGAGAGAGGTTTGGGACCATAATATAAACATTGCAAGGCAGGCCTTGGATACGGGATTTGATGAAGTTAACTTTGACTACATTCGTTTTCCCACTGACGGCAATCTATCTCTTACAAAATACAAAAATCTGAATACTTTTAACTCTAAGGGCGATGCCATCGCATCTTTTTTGGATTATACCAGAAAGAAACTCGGACCCTCTCCCACACTTTCAATAGATGTATTCGGTATGACATTTGTCGGGGATCAACATACGATCGGACAGATTATAGGTATGATGGCGCCTCATGTTGATGTAATTTATCCGATGTCATATCCTTCTCATTATCCTGATGGATTTATGGGGTTTGAGAACCCGGCAGAGCATCCTTATGAAATAGTGGATTCTACTTTAGAGCGCGGCTTGGAGAAGCTAGAGGGGCACGCGGTCGTTGTGCGCCCTTGGGTTCAGGATTTTGATCTGGGCGCCGAGTATGAGGTTAATAAGATACAAGCCCAAATAAGAGCGATTGAAGACAATGGTATAGACACATGGGCTCTGTGGAATGCAAGTAATCGATATACATTTGAGGCGGTTAGGTAATAGTGTATAGTATTTTCGGCTGAATATTCAGCCGTTAACCCCAAAAAGATCGGCTAAACCAATGGTTTAGCCGATCTTTTTTGTTGTTTACATATAAATAATTACCTGCATTGAGCGGAATTTTGAGGTGTGGATAATCTGTGTTGCATGGGGTTAATTAGTGGGGTATTATGTAAAGAAGGTGTAAGGTTGTGGAAAAAAGTGGGGAAAAACCAGGCAAATTGTGGAAAACTTCCTCTAAGTCGTCCAAATGATCGAATATAACAAATCTACTAATAAATCATTCGTTGTATTCGCATTTCCACATTCGTGGTATTTGTTGTAAGCATGTTTTTAGGAGAATTTAACCATACAATAGACGAGAAAAAGCGTCTTTCTATTCCTGTAAAATTCCGCAAGGCGCTGGGAAAAAAAGCCGTGATTACACGGGGATTAGATAATTGTCTTTTTATATTTACACAAGAGGAATGGAAAAAACTTGCCGATAAACTGGGCTCTCTGCCTTTAGGACAGAAAGATGCCCGTGGCTTTAGCAGGTTAATGCTTGCCGGTGCTATGGAGGTTTCTATGGATAATATGGGAAGAATACTCGTTCCGGATTATTTGAAAGGTTATGCAGCTCTTAAAAAAAATGTTGTTGTTACCGGAGTTTATAACCGTATAGAGGTATGGGATCAAAAACTTTGGGATGATTACAAGAAAAAGAGCGAGAAAGGCGCTGACGATATGGCCGAGCGACTGGGGGAATTAGGAGTATAATTTTTTACAATAACCATGACCATGACAATGACAGAATGTCATAGTTATAGTCATCGCCATCGTTATGAACGAAGTTCATAAACCTGTTCTTTTAAAGGAAACATTAGATTACCTTAATCCCGCTCCCGGAGATAATTTTATAGATGCGACAGCAGGAGAGGGAGGTCACGCGATGGCTATCGCGGAAATGATACGCCCGGAAGGCAGCTTATTGGCTATAGAATACGACCCTGAATATGCGGAGTTGTTGAAAAACAATATTCAAGAGCACGGCCTTGAAGAAATAGTAACAGTTATAAACGGGAGTTATGCCGAAATAGTAGAGTTGAAAAAAGAAACCGGTTTTCCTGCACCCCGGGGCATAATGTTTGATTTCGGTCTCAGCAATTGGCAGTTGGAGAAGAGCGGTAGGGGCTTTTCTTTTCGTAAAGATGAAATTTTGGATATGCGGTTTAACCCTAAAGATAATACAATCCCTACTGCTTCTGAAATTATCAACTCTTTTTCACGAGAACATCTTATAGAACTGTTCAGTAAGTACGGAGAGCTAAAACATCCGGAAAAGTTGGCAAAAAGAATAATAGAAGAACGCAAAAGAGAAAAAATATCAACCACAGGCCAGCTTGTGCGTCTTATAGAAAAATCTTTCGGCTCCAGGACTCAGCTAAAAGCCCAAGTATTCCAGGCATTGCGCATTGCAGTTAATGACGAGTTGGGAAATATAGAGAAGGGGCTTAAAAGCGCATTACGTTTAATAAATAAAAAAGGAAGAATTGCTGTTATTTCATTTCACTCGTTAGAAGATAGGATTGTTAAAAATTTATTTCGTGATTGGGAAAAGGAAGAGAGGGGAAAGAGGATAAATAAAAAAGTTATTAAGCCGTCTTTCGAGGAGGTGGCAAAAAACCCTAAAAGCAGAAGTGCTAAATTAAGAATCTTTGAAGTAACCGGAAATTAGAAAATTATACTAATAATTAGCATTTTGAGGAAAACAAAATTATGGCAAATAAAAAACAAACCAAATCCAGAAAAATAAATTATTTACTAACAGCGGTATTTCTCGTTTTAGGTCTTGGGTATGTATTTTTAAGCGCTGATATAATACGCGGGGAGTTTAAAGCGGATAATCTTAAACAAGAGCTAACAGCATTGCAGGAGAAAAATCTTGACCTAAGCATAAAATATACTGAGGCAAGTTCTCTCTCAACCGTAACCCAAAAAAGCAACAATCTTCTTTATACTGAGGTAAACGAAGTTAATTATATTAAAAAAGACCAACGTTCTCTGTTGGGTGTAAGATAGTGTGGTATTATACCTATATGCTTTGCCTCACCGTTTAAGCTTATGAAAACTAATAATAAGTGGCTTAAAAATTGGCGTATAACACTCCTGTTTTCATTTTTTATATTACTTGCCGGGCTTTTGACCGGCCGTTTATTTGTTTTACAGATAGTAAAAGGTAACTATTATTCCGCCCTGGCGGTTGGACAGAGTACCGGTAATGAGGTTTCTACCCCTCCCCGTGGAGATATTTATTTTAACGACAACGGGGGATCGGATACATTTATTGCCGCAACTAACCAAAAATCACCTTTTGTATACGCGGATCCCGGAGAAGTAGAGAGCGCCACCGGCACTTTAAACGAAATCACACAAGTTGTAGACCTTGAAGAAGGCAAAGATAAACAAAAACTTCTTGAACGCCTTAAAAACGAGCAATCTTCTTACGCTCTAATTGCACGCAAGTTAAGCCGGAAACAGGCTGAGCAAGTTAAAAATTTAGATTTAAGCGGAGTGTATATTAAAGAAGAATATGTAAGATACTATCCCGGCGGAGGTGTGGCACCTCACACTTTAGGATTTCTGGGATTTTCCGGAGGTCAACGGGTGGGTCAATATGGAGTGGAAGAATATTATAATAATCTACTCGCAGGCAATGGTTCCGGCAAGCCATTAGCTGGTCTGTTTCAATCAACGGAAGAACCGGCAAACCTTCATCTGACTATAGATTATGGCGTACAGTTTGCGGTTGAAAAAAAACTACGCGAACTTCAAGAGAAGTTGCAGGCAAAAAACGCAAGCGCTGTGTTTATGGATCCTTCTACGGGAGAGATTATATCTATGGCACATATCCCGACGTTTAATCCTAATAAATACAACAAAGTGGATGATATAAGTATTTTCAAGAATTCTATTGTGCAATCATCTTTTGAGTTTGGTTCTGTATTTAAGCCCATAACTATAGCATCTGCTATAGATTCAGGTGCTATAACACCTCAAACTGTTTATGATGATACAGGCGTGGTTGAGATAGGGGGGCATAAAATTAGGAATTCCGATGGTGAGGCACATGGGAAACAAACAATGACTCAAGTTCTTGAAAAATCATTAAATACCGGTGTTGTTTTTGCTCAGGAAGAAGCAGGAAAAAAAGCATTTAAGGACTATTTGATTGATTTTCGCCTGGATAAAAAGACGGGAATAGACTTACCCGGGGAGGCAGGTAACGATGTTAATAATATAAAATTTACCAACAGGGATATCAATTATGCTACAGCTGCGTTCGGACAGGGAATTAGTTTTACCCCGATGCGACTTCTTTCTTCTATTTCCGCAATTGCCAATAAAGGTAAAATAATGAAACCTTATATTTTAGAGAATATAAAACAGGGCGAGCGAACAAGAAGTATGGAACCGGAGGTTACAGCTCAACCCATCTCAGAAATGACTGCATCCCGTGTTACGGCTATGATGGTGAGTGTTGTTGAAAACGGTTTCGGCGAAAAAGCGAAAGTGCCTGGTTATAAAGTAGCGGGAAAAACCGGAACAGCACAGATTCCCAAAAAGAATTCTCCCGGGTATTCAGATGAAACTATCCACACCTTCATAGGTTTTGCTCCTGCCTACGACCCCAAATTTATTGGTATGATAAAAGTAAGAGACCCGCAGGGTATCAGGTTTTCTTCTGACTCAGTGGCCCCCGCATTCGGAGACCTCACTTCATTTTTGTTGCAATATTATAATATACCACCACAGTAAGCTCACTTCGCTCGCACATTTGACATCTGACTCCTGACAAAATCGCTTCGCGATTTTTCGGCCGTTCGCAAAGCGAGCGCAGTCAAAGGTTAAAAGTCAATTGTCAAATGTTTTTTGTGAACGAAGTGAACAAAAATTATGAAATATCTTACACATAAACTTTTAAAAAAATATCGCCCTAAGCTCGTTGTTGTTTTTGGCAACCACGGCACAATGGAAACGCGGGATGCGATTTATGCGGTGTTATCACGTCATACCTATGCGCTCAGTGTTTCCGGTAGTGACATTTATAAGAAATTGTATAATGAAGTCGGCGGGTTTTTCGGCGCGGCGCGTGCTTTATTTTCGGAAAAAGCTTTTCCTCATATGCTTATCCTCATCGCTGCGCCGGAGAATTCTGCGTATAAACGCTTGCGGAATATTTTGAGTTTTGACTTATCAATCAGTATGCCGGTAGGGGATGTACCTTCTTTTTCAGAAGTTTTTGCGGGCTCAAAAGAACCGGCTCAAAAAATAGCGGAGGAAGCAAAAGAAGCATCCCATTCAATAGTATGTGCGGATGATGAAACTTTGCGGGGTACGTTGAATCAGTCGGGTGCTCTTAATCATAGTTTCGGTTTTGATAATGACGCCGAATTTCACATTACCCACACGGAATTTAATTTTACGCCAAACAAAAAAACCAAAGCCCTTCTGCATATCAAAGTTGACTGGGAGGGAAATGTTATTCCTGTTACATTGAATAACTGTTTCGGGAAACGCAATATTTATGCTGCGGCAGCAACTCTTGCTGTGGCTCGGCATTATGATGTCAACCCGGTTAGCGCGGCTCAGGAGTTGCAGAGATATGCGACACCCGTAAGTTTAATGTCTGTTGGCGCGGGAATTAAGCAAACAACATTATTTACACATTATAATAATGTAACTCCATTTAGTGCGCGTGAAGCTATTGAAACTTTAGGCAAACTGCGCGAAGAGGGATTAACACAGAGGGTAGTTGTTATTATGGGAGACATTATCCTTAAGAGAGAAGGGGAGGCGGAGAGTTTACACCGTACTTTAGGAGAGCTTATTGCTCATAATGCAGATCTGCTTTATTCGGCCGGTAATAGGGTGGTATTTGTCGGGGATTCGGCAAAGAAACACGGCATGGCAGAGGACAATATTGATAAATATACAAGTATCAAAAAAGCGGCGCGCACAGCCCAGAATGTAATAGAACCCGGAGACAGCGTGCTTATCCTCGGCTCCGGGGAAGTGAATATGGAAGCCGCCTGGCAGGAGCTCAGATATCTTTAATCTATAAGGCAGCGGGGGCTAAACCTCGTTGCCTGTATATAATACAGGAAAGATAAAAAATCGGCTAAACCATAGGTTTAGCCGATTTTTTTGTTGAGGCAAAAGTTAAGGTTATTCGGGCAACAGGGGTCAGGCCCCTGTTGCCCGAATAAAAGGAGGGGCTAAAAATCAACAAGTGCAAATAACGCTTGACTTATGTACAATACTCTTGACAGGTTAAAAAAATATGTTACTCTTGCTCTATGAGTATTACCCTGCATTCCGGTAACACAGAGGGGTATCTCGTTCAGTAAAGATGGTTAAGACGATATCCTGTAACGCTTTAGTGTGAATGATAAGCTGGGTTCAGAGTGATGTATGGAGGTGTATGAGGTGAACATTGACAAAGCTAAACCCGTTTGGGAAGTTTTTTGGCACTATGTCAGGAAACATCCGCGGGGACTCGGTTTTATGTTTACGGTAGTCACACTTGCTTCTGTGGCGGCGGTAAGCGAAAGCTATATACTTAAGCTGATACTTGATCGTGTCGCCGAATCCGATTCCAGTGAAGTAGGTTCTTTATTTCTTTTGATAGGCCTATTGTTTGTCGTTAATCAACTGGAAAACGGATTTTTCAGGGCGAGTGGTTTCACCGGTCTTCGCGTAATGCCGCAGATTCGTACTGAAGTACGCTGGGATCTATTCCGCCATTTGCGCGGACACAGTCAGCGCTTCTTCAATAATTATTTTTCAGGCAGTTTGGCACAAAAGATAAATCAAGCAGGGCGCGCTACGGATGGTTCGCTTGGTGATATATTCTGGAATGTCTATGTGGCTATATGTGTTGGTGTGTTCGGACTTATCCTGCTTGTGACGGTAAGTCCGATTATAGCGCTTATAGAAGTTCCGATCCTTGGTTTATTTCTTTTTGTCGCCACAAAGTTCATTAAAAAGGGGCTTCCGAAACACAAAGAGTATGCCGACGCCCGTTCGCGTACAACGGGACAACTCACCGATACTGTTGGTAATATGAACAGTGTTATAACGTATGTCGGGCAGCGTCGCGAGCAGGAACGCATTTATAGTGTGTGTCTTTCTGAAAACGAAAAGAATCGTGCCTCATGGCGGTATCAGGAATGGGTGCGTGTATTTAATGATTTTGCCATCTCCTTTATAGTGGTCTTTATGATGGGCGTGGGTATTGTGTTTTGGTCGAGAGGCATAGCAAGTGTAGGAGATATAGCAATGATCTTCACGCTTACGCAGTCACTTGCCCAGCAAACCAAAAACGTATCCCAGCGTATGCTTGATATAAGTGAGAATGTCGGAGATATAAAAGATGCGATTGGCATTATTGGTGTTGATCATGATGTGGTAGATAAGTCCGGGGCTACAGTATTAGAGCGTGTGCGCGGCGATATTGCGTATGAAAACGTATCGTTCTTGTATCCTGAAGGTGACGGGCGGTTGTTTAGAAACCTTGATGTGCGCATCCCTGCCGGAGAACGCGTTGCACTTGTTGGTGCGTCAGGTTCCGGAAAAACCACGTTTGCGCGCATGCTCTTGCGCATGTACGACGTGGAAAGTGGATGTATTCGGGTTGACGGTCATGATATTCGTTCTGTAACACAAGCAAGTTTACGCGAAAATATTGCCGTGGTGAACCAGGAAACAGACCTATTTCACCGTACGTTATATGAAAATATCGCTTACGGTAAGCCGAGCGCCACGCTTGAAGAAGTTAAAGATGCGGCTCGCCGGGCGTATATACATGAATTTATTTCATCACTGCCGGCCGGATATGAAACATACGTTGGCGAGCGTGGCGTAAAACTCTCCGGAGGCCAAAAACAGCGTGTTGCGATCGCTCGTGCGATTTTGAAAGATGCACCGATTTTACTTCTTGATGAGGCAACGTCTTCACTGGACTCCGAGTCGGAATATCACATACAAAAAGCGCTTGAGCCGCTTACGAAGGGACGCACCGTTATTGCCGCGGCGCATCGTCTTTCTACTATTCAAAGCTTTGATCGGATCTTAGTATTTCAGGAAGGCGAAATCGTTGAAGACGGAAGTCATATCGAGTTGGTAAACCGGGGTGGCGTATATGCCGGTCTCTGGAATAGACAATCAGGCGGCTTCCTGCTTTCTAACTAATATTATGGCTTTTTTGTACCTTTCTAAAATTAAGTGCCCATACTGTAATTACAGTATGGGCTTTTTTTATATTAAAAGCCCCTTAAGAGGGGCTTTTAAGTTCTTGCGGTCCCAAGGGGATTCGCCCTGTCATCCGACAGGGCGCCGTATCGCCGCAGTCATACGACACGGCAAGAATGATACGGCGAA
>CAYMUG010000023.1:0-6680 GCA_964393575.1 uncultured Candidatus Saccharibacteria bacterium
GCAGGTATCTTGCCATGCCGTGAACCGAACTTTGTTCTGGTTCTGCGGTGTCCTTGGGATTTGTGATTTGTTGCCTAATGCTTTAAAACAACAGTGCAAATCCTTTACTTAATAACCATATAAAAATTAGGGGCCACAAAATCCAAAGAATAAAAACAGAGGAAAACACTGAAATTATAACAACTTCCGCAATCAGTCCCGTGATGATTATAGCGCTCCTTATAAGGGCAGCAATAAATCGTATAAAAACTTCTACTATAATATTGCCGATTTTATCGGCAAATTTTTTCGGAGGCCACATATACTTAGCCCGCATTCTGTGCCAGGTAGAAAAAAGGGTTTTAAAATGCCTCCCTATAAAAAACTTATGCCATGTTGCAATTGTGAAATTTTTAAGCAATACTAAAATCCCAAGAGGTGCCTTGGTATAATGCCATACTATATAATTCAGAAAAATCATCGTATTTTTATTGTAGCATAAAATGCATTTACATCCCGATAAAAAAATAGTGGAATCATTTATAAGGGTCCTGGAGAACCTGAAATCTCTGCCCGAAAACAGAGTAGTAATTATTAAATTTAGTGAGTTATACGAGCATTTAACCGCGCAGGAAAAGAAACTTGCCGAGAGACTACTTGCTCTGGACCCCGAAGAATATGGAATAAGCGGAAATTATTTAGGAATGCCCCCCATCCCTGAAAATTTAGTAAAAATAGACCCGCAAACGTACTCCTGGAAAGAAGAGGAGAAAACAATTGCCTCGCAATATCTTCCTAAGAATGTATTTTTAGCATACAGCGATATGCGCAAATTTATGAAAAAAGATTTGGGTAAAGGAATTTTGGTAAAGTCCGGGTATCGATCGCCCGCGTACCAGCTCCTCACTTTTGTGTTTCGGTTATACAAAAACGACTGCGACTTAAACGCGACGATGAAATCGGTTGCACTGCCGGGCTACAGTGAACACCACATACCCTCACGGCAAGCAATAGATTTTATTACAGAAGACGGTATAATAAATGGTGAAGAGGCAAGCTTTGATGAAACGAAAGAGTATGAATGGATGCAGGAAAACGCAAAAAAATGCGGTTTTGAACTTTCGTATCCGAAAAATAACAAAGAAGGAATAATGTTTGAGCCGTGGCACTGGAGATTTAGCCCTGCAAGCTAAATCTCCAGAAATCCTAAATTCTAATATCTAAATTTGAAACAAACTTAAAATGACAAATAAAAAATCCGGAAAAATTGAGTTAAACTTGTTTGGTACCTATATAAGCATGATTGAAAAAAGCGTCGGCACAAAGATGTTTCAGAATTTATATGGCGTTAAAAACGGCACAAAAATTGATGTAACAAAAAACGGGGAGAATTCCTGTGCCACTTATATAACCGCGATATTAAAAATTTTTGACCTTATAAGTGAAAGACACGCTACAGTAGAAAGCACAGTAAAAGATATGAAAGAAAACGGATGGTATAAAATTGAACAGCCCCGCGTAGGTGCAATTGTAACATGGGGTCCATGGGAAAAAGCGCCCGAAACAGATCATATAGGTTTTTATATGGGCGACAATGAGGTTATAAGCAATTACGAACCGAAAAAATCTCCAACTCGCCATCATTGGACTTACGGCACAACCAACGGAAGACCGAACAGGCCAGTAAAAGCCATATATTGGCATCCCAAATTGGAGCAAACATAGTTTAAGACAGGCGACAGCTCATAGAAATAGGGCTTTAAATTATAATATATCTCAACAATGCCGAAACAACACAAAAACACAAAACTGGTTTATGACCCGCTATGGGGGTTGATAGATATAACCGACTATCTCCCTATGATAGATGTGCCTGAATTCCAGGCACTTGGTTTTAAATACCAACTCGGTATAGCCAATTTGCTTTTCCCCGCGGCTACTCATACACGGAAAGAGCATTCATTCGGGGCTTTTCGTCGCACCCAAGAACTCGCTTTTCGTTGGCAGCACTACGGATTTATCAACCAAGAGCAGGCAAACCTTATGAATGCGTACGCTTTGTGGCATGACATAGGACATGGCCCCTTTTCGCATGTTGTAGAAGAAATAACTAAAGAAAGATGGGGACGAGACCACAACCAAAACGGAGTCCTGATAGCAGATAGGTTAAAAGATGTTATGGAAGAAATAGGAATAGATTTTGATAAATTAAGAAAATTTTTCACTCGCGAAAATCCTTTATATCTGGGGGTAAGTGACAAAAACCTGGGTGCGGAAAAACTTGACTACTTAAGCCGGGATGCATACTACACTATAGGCGAAAAGCCCGGAGTAGAATACCTGGCAAGGCATACTTACTTCATAGATAATCAGGTTGTGATAGACGAAAAAGCAATAGATAATGCAAAAGCCCTGCAGGAATTTTATATAAAGATGTATAAAGTAGTGTATCTGCGCAAAAATTCTGCTATAGCCCAACGCCTTGTCCAAAGTATAATTCACGATATGCTTGAGCACGAAAAGATGGCAGAAGAAGATCTTTGGGCTTTAACTGATTTCGGCCTTTTGGGTAAATTTGAAAATTCTCCCTACAAGCCGGTACGCGCTCAAACTCAAAACCTCTTAGCGCGCCGCTTGCCCCGTACAGCAATAGCGTTCAAAATAGAACAGTTTGCTGATATTGAAAAACGTAAAGACAAAGCACAAACGATTCTTTCGGTAACAGAAAACCAAATGGCACAACTTAATAATAACAAAGCATTAAGCACGCCTTCTCAGCTGAAAAAACTGGAAAAAGACATAGCAGAATTAGCCCAAATACCATCCGACTCGGTGCTTATTGTACCAAGCATTTCCACAGAACGTCTCGTACCGAAAGATGTAAAAATATACGTACCCGGAGGAAATGTAGCCAATTTAAGCGAATACTTCGCTGACCACTTCCGGGCAATAGAAGAAGAAGGAAAAAGTTACAACGTTATACGAATATGCGCCCACGAAGAATTCCGGGAAAGGTTGAGCGACCCTGAAGTCGCCCGTGAGGTTAAACGTTATATGCTGTCTCTCACTCAATAATTAACCCGCCAAACGGCGGGTTTTAAAATATCTCAAGAAAGTATGTTTCGAAACTTTTCCTCCTGTTTTGTGGTATGCGGCCCCACGACAACAAGGTTGAAATTTTTGCCTGCAAACATCTGTCGCGCAATATTCTGTACGTCTTCCGTAGTTACTCCCCTAACCTTTTCAAATTCTTCAATGGGATCTAAAACA
Source organism: uncultured Candidatus Saccharibacteria bacterium (assembly GCA_964393575.1). GTDB lineage: Bacteria > Patescibacteriota > Minisyncoccia > Spechtbacterales > 2-12-FULL-38-22 > CAYMUG01. The sequence goes on from CAYMUG010000023.1 coordinate 3,250, forward strand.
CGGCCGGAAAGTGTATAAGAGCGGGCAACTAACTCTGCAAAATTTTCATATCTATCAAGAGCTACTTTTGCCCCGCCTATTAAGGAATTTTTTGCCTTTTCCAATTCATCCGCGGAAACAGGATTTTCACAAAATTTTTGCATCTCGCCATGTATAACACGAAGGGCTTCAAAAACATTTTCTTTGTTCATACCTCCCATTACTACAAGTTTACCTGCGTCACTTCCCGCAAAGTTGTACGAGGATATGTGATATGCAAGACCTCTCTTTTCGCGAATTTCACTGAAAAGCCGGGAGCTCATACTTCCGCCTAACAACGAATTCAAAACGCTGAGAGTCGGATAACTCTCACTAAACCTGGGAAAAGAACGAAGACCGAGCGCTATATAACTTTGCTCAATATCCCAATTACACACTGTAACTCTTGGCTCCGTCTGCTTCGTATTCCGCACCTTGTATTTGCGGGGAGCGGATCCGTCCGGAATGCTCGCATAGTACCGATTTAACGTTCTAAGAGTATGTTTTTCTTCCGGGATTTTTCCAGCAACAACTATAACAAAATTATCGCGAACAAAATAACGTTTAATATATGCACACAATTGCCTTCGTGTAAGCGAACGCACGGTACCTTCCGTGCCGGTAACAGACCTTCCCTCCACCTGATCTCCGTAAATTAAATACGGAAGCAATTCTAACGCGATCTGCTGCGGGCTTGACATTGCTCCTCTTATCTCTTCAATAACAGTATTTTTTTCTTTTTCAATTTCGTCACTCGGAACGACAGGAGATACTATCTGGTCGGCAAGTATATCGGTAACGTGCTCAAAATTCTCTTCCATCGCCTGTATATAAAATCCGATAAACTCTTTTGAAGTGAAGGCGTTAGTAGATGCCCCGAGTGAATCTATTTCTTCCGCAATTTCGTTTACATTAGGACGCTTTTTTGTGCCCTTAAACATCATATGCTCAAGAAAATGGGAGATTCCGCTGAGATGCGGACGCTCATACCGGCTTCCGCCTCCGACCATACAAAGCTGGATAAAAGATTGGGCGTGAGGAAAAGGAATTAGTATAACGGGCACTCCGTTTTCAAGTTTTCGCAGTACAATGTTCATCCGTACCTACCTCCTTATCTCTTTTACAAGTTACTGGAAAAATACTACCTGAAAGATAAAAATAAAACAAGCCCTTCTTTTTTAGAAGGGCTTTATTGTATTATAAGATAAGAATTTTAACTTTACTCTGCGGCAACTGTCAATGCAACCGCTACGGGGGCTTCATATCCCCCGCTGGGTCTGTTGACAACTTCACCTTCAGTAACAAGAGTACTACTTCTTCCGCCGTCAAGGTTAATCGCGTTATCCACATCAAATGATGCTATAAAATCCCTGAGGCCGGGCATTGTCATACCTATACTACAGGAACATCTTCCGTCAACAACAAAAATATATAGAAATTTATTATCATCCACTCCCACGGCAGTTCTGGGATGTCTTCCGAATAAAAGACGGCTGCTGTTATCCGGTCCGAAATCGTGGACCAATCTTCCCTCATCAATAAGCTTATGAGATCCGGAAAGTCCCAACCGGATACCTTCAAGGGAATTTAGATTCCGGGACAGCATAACATCTGAAGAATTATCTTCGTTTAGAGCTATAACCTGGGCAAGTTCGGAATCATTATAAACCCACTCTTCGCCTTTAATAAGCGGTCCTACAGGATCGCCGCCGGGATTAAAGAAAGAGGCGTTTGCTGCCGCAACAGCGTCTCCGGCTCTACGGCTAACAGGCGCCGGTGAACCGGACTCAATGTTGAGCTGGATCTCGGGATCTCTAATGCCTACACGCACCACGTGAGTTATTACAGGACCGGTTAAAGTACCTCTTTCATAACAAACACTTCGATGAAGGACAGTCCATCCTTCAGGACAGCCTGTATCACCCTGCCATTGCGGTGCCGAGGATGTCGAATCAAGTTCCGAAGGTGTGGCACAAACACCTCGACGAAAGGCAACCTTTCCTTCAGGACACCACTCATCATCCTGCGGCACAGATGATGGCGTTGGTTCAAAACAAACATCTTGTTTAAAAATAATCCACCCTTGAGGACACTGCTCATCCTCCTGTGGCGCAAACGAGGATGTTAGAGTAGGTTCCGACGTGGCAACTTCAGCATCAGCGCGCGACGATATAAACGCGGGGCTGCCGACAGCAAGTGCAATTAATGCATAACAAGCCGTGGAAACTAACAATTTATAATAAATCTTCACCCCAATCAACTCCTTTCTTGTGTTTGTCCGGGAAAATGAATATTAGTGATGTTTGAACGTCTGTAAATAAGTTTAAAGTGTTTAGTTATAGTATAGTGTTTAGCTAAAAGAGCTGTTTATCTTATACAATAAAATTACATAAAAAGCAAGAGCAATGAAGGGCAATACAATCAGTAAACTTAACAAAAAAGGTCGGCTAAACCATTGGTTTAGCCGACCTTTTGTGAGTTAAATGCTTAATGAAACAACTAATCCTGCTTTTCTACCACTAAAAATGAGGTGAAATTAAACTTCAAATCCTGAATGTCGGGCTCAAGAACTTCAAGTCCGAATAATCTGGCTGCTCTGCGCGAGGCAATTACAGCTGTTGTGTCAGGCAATTTATCGGCTGCTAAGTCCTTTGCCGCAAGAGCGGTGTCTGCGTATTCAGCTATTTCGGTATCAGGCCACTTACGTTTAAGATACATTTTACACTGAGCAAGCGCCTGTTGGTGAGAGGTAATTTTTTCAATATCTTCATCCGAAATATCCTTTTTTACAAGCAAATTCTGGCGTACGTCTATTTCAAATATTTCTTTTACATTAAATTTAAATTTTCCGACTGTATAAATAGTTTCATAAACTACTCCCCCGTTTGAATTTTCAAGAGCTATGACACCGATATCCGCGTTTCCGTTTGTTGCCTCCTCAAATGTGCCTTCGGCTGTTGTTTTGTATATTAATTCCGACTCATACCCTTCGCGATTGGCGTAAGCCAAAGCTGCCTCTTCTGAAAAAGAGCCCTCTATGCCGCTCAGTGCTATTTTTAGTTTATTGTTTTTCATAAAAATTCAGGGTGGACCTGCGGGGAATTGAACCCCGAACTTACCCGTGCGAGGGGTACGGTATACCATTTACCTACAGGCCCGCAAAATTTCTCAAAATCTTTCCTGCCAAAGGCGGACAGGATTTTGCAAAAAATTTTAACATCCGCTGTAGCCCGCCTTAAGCGGGCGTAGGCGGGCTACAAATTCATTTACCGCAAACTCGGGCCGGGGAGAATCGCCCTGTCATCCGACAGGGCGCCGTATCGGATGATACGGCGAACTCTTTTCGTTTACAGCAGTGTCGGGCCGGGGAGAATCGCCCTGTCATCCGACAGGGCGCCGTATCGGATGATACG
>CAYMUG010000023.1:6780-9309 GCA_964393575.1 uncultured Candidatus Saccharibacteria bacterium
TCGGGCCGGGGAGAATCGCCCTGTCATCCGACAGGGCGCCGTATCGGATGATACGGCGAACTCTTTTCGTTTACAGCAGTGTCGGGCCGGGGAGAATTGAACTCCCGTCACACGAACCCGAATCGTGTATAATACCACTATACGACGGCCCGAGATTGCGGTAAACTATATATTTTTATTAATGATATCTCTGTATTGTTGTTTCAATAACTTTTTCCCTTCTGTTGTTTTCAAAAACTTTTCTCTTCTATTCGCATCACTTTTCTCTAAGTATGCTTCATATCCAACCAGCTTAAGCGGTCTTCTATATACGGTGGATTTTACTTTACCATTTCTATGTTCATTATATCTTCTATATAAGTTGTTAGTTATACCGGTATAAATCTGTTTGTTTTTTAAAAGCAGAAAATAGACGTAATACATATTATAAGAACGTGCTTTTCTGGTAATTAGAACCCGCCCTGTCATCCGACAGGGCGCCGTATCGGATGATACGGCGAATCGTGTATAATACCACTATACGACGGCCCGAGATTGCGGCAAACTCACGAGTTGAAAAATCTACTTAGATTTTTCAACTCGTTCCGTATATGTCCCCTTCTCCGTATTTATTCTTATTATATCACCGGTTTCCACAAAGATAGGAGTTTCTACCACAGCTCCTGTTTCAAGCGTAACTTTCTTTGTTACGGATCCGGCACTGTTGCCTCGCACAGCCGGCGGCGCCTCTTCTACTTCATATTCTGCTTTAACAGGCAACTCAATATTAATTAACTCGCCCTCAAAAAAATCAGCTCCTACCTCTATATCTTGCTTCAAAAATTTAGCTTTTTCTCCTAATTTGTCTTCTTCTGTCTCGTGTCTATCTGATTTATCACCTTTTAGGTGAAAAACACATTTGCCCCTGTTGCAATACACAAAAATAAATTCCTTTCTCTCTATTTCTGCCTCTTCTAAATCTTCAGATGAATTGAAGTTTTTTGAAGTCGTTGCTCCACTTTGCAGATTTTTTAACTTAGCGGCAACCCTCGCTCCCTGTCTTGCTTTTTTAGTATGCTGAACGTCAAGCACCTTGTTTGGCTGACCATCTAAGAGTATTATATCTCCTTTTTTTAATTCTCCGGCTTCAGGCATAATTTTGCTTGTCCCGCTCTTTTATGCGAAGCATCAAGGTGCGGGGTTCACTACGTTCACAAAATACGATAACAATAACTATGACTATGACACAGCGCTCGCGCAGCGAGCGCATTAGTTATCGCGCGAAGCGCGATAATGTCATGGTTATGGTCATTGTAATAGTGCGAGCGGAGCCACGTCGTTCGCAAACGACGTGGCTCCGCGAGCTTCATTTTACTTCATACACTTCCATTTTGTCCAGAGCGTTTTTAATCAAGTTTTCCGTATCAAAGTTTTCTTCAACCTCCAATAAATCTTCAGTTTTTGTTTTTATTGCCGGATTCTCGGAGGCAAAAGTAGTACAGCAATCTTCGTAAGGAAGTATGCTTAACCTATAAGTATCTATTTCTTTTGCCAGGCGTATGGTTTCTTCTTTGTCGTTGCCGAGAACCGGTCTAAAAATCGGGTATTTAGCGCCTTCGCTTACCGCTGCGATATTCTCCACGGTCTGGCTTGAAACCTGACCTACATTTTCTCCTGTAATAAGCGCTTTATATCCGTTTTTTTCAGCTATCTCTTCGGCAATGTACCGCATATATCTGCGGTGAATCAGAGTTAAAAGCGGATCCGGAGTTTCTTTGCTTGTCTTTTCCTGAATCTCTGTAAAATAAGGCACGTATACAGTTACAGGCTCGGGTCTCCACTTTGAGAGCTCTTTTGCAAGATCCAGTATTTTTTCTTTTGTTTTATCGCCTGTGTAAGGAGGGCTGTGAAAGTACACGGCATCCACAGGCATTCCCCTTTTCATCATATGCCACCCGGCAACCGGGCTGTCTATGCCGCCTGACAACATCAAAAGCCCTTTTCCGCTTACACCTACAGGCAAACCTCCAGGACCTTCTTTTTCGTCCTTGTCTGTGTACAGAAATATCCCTTCTCTGCGCACTTCAATAAATATTTCCAGGTCGGGATTTTCTAAATCCACTTTCAAATTCTTGTTTTGCTCAAGCACCTTCTCCCCTATTTCCTCGTTTATCTCCTCTGAGTTTTTTTCAAACTTCTTCATAGATCTGCGCGTACTTATTCTGAAACTTCCTTTTGCGTTTTTAGTTAATTTAAGAACCTCTTCTTTCAACGCTTCATAATCTATTGGCAACTTTGCCGCCTCAACAAACCCCGTAATACCAAAAACAGTGCTTAAATTTTTAAAAATTTTGTCATTGTCATGGTTAAAATTAACGTATATTCTCCCCTCTTCCGCGGCTATGTCTTTCTTTTCTGCTCCGGTGATCGCTGAAATATTATCCACAAGATGATCCACAAAAACAGAGCGATTACGCCCTTTTAGCCATATTTCTCCGAATTTTATTAGAATTACTTTTTCCATGATTTCAAATTAAAAATTAAAAGGAT
>CAYMUG010000024.1:0-3658 GCA_964393575.1 uncultured Candidatus Saccharibacteria bacterium
GAGAGAGACCCCAGTGGGAGGCCAGGGACTCGAACCCTGCACCTACGGATTAAAAGTCCGTTGCTCTGCCTGATGAGCTAACCTCCCGGGTATAGGGCCCGCCTTTTTATCCGGATCTACGGAATTAAAGGCGGGCCCCGAAGTGCCACACAGTCCGCCGGAGTGAGACGGAGGGTGGCAGGTTTAGGGTGCAGTGCACCCGTGGGGGTGGCGGGGATTGAACCCGCGACGACGGAGTTGAACCCCGTGATCCCAGGTTTATAAGACCTGCGCTCTAACCAACTGAGCTACACCCCCTCGTTTGTTAAATTTACCACCGCAAGCTCAAGAGGAAGCTGCGGTATGGGCGAGTATTTTATTTCATCACCCGCCTCCATAATTTCTCTGATTATATTATATAATTGCTTTTCTGTCAAACCCTCAACGTGTTTTTGCGAATACTCTTTTTCATATTCCGTAAGTGATGCCTGCACCATCTCTCTTCCGGAAGGACTTAAAAGCATAAAAAGCAGGTTGCGCGAATAGCCGATGACGGATTGGGCAAATTGCGCCATATCTCTTCCCTCCTTCGCAAGATTGTTTATATATTCCAAAGCGCCTTCTTTATCACCTGCAGACAAAAAGCTGATAAAATCCACGGCACTCCGGGAATCCGCAACTCCTAAAAGGTTTCTCACATCATTCGGCTCCCGTGAGTCCATAGACAATACTTTGCCCAGAATGCTTTCGGCGTCACGCATAGAACCGTTAGCTGCTGAAATAACCAAATCTACTGACTCATCGGGAATTTCCCGGTTTTCGTTTTTTAATATATTCTTCAATCTCTTTTTTATATCTTTGCGCGTAATATGACGGAAATCAAACCTTTGACAACGGGAAATGATAGTGTGCATCACCTTGTGAGGTTCGGTTGTCGCAAGAATAAACACAGTGTGTTCAGGAGGTTCTTCCAGGGTTTTTAAAAGCGCGTTAAACGCCGGCGCGGTAAGCATATGCACCTCGTCTATAAGGTATACTTTGCGTTTTCCGTGATTCGGAGAAAACCGGACAGCATCTTTTAATTCGCGTATTTCATCAATTCTCCTGTTGCTTGCCGCGTCTATTTCTATGAGATCAACAAATGAACCGTTTTCCACTGAAGTGCATACCTCGCATTTTTTGCATGGAGGGTTTTTTGTGGAGCCGGCACAGTTAAGAGCTTTCGTTAAAAGGCGCGCCACTGTCGTTTTACCTGTACCGCGGGGGCCGATAAAAAGATAAGCGTGGGCTACATCTCCGGAAGTGATAGCGTTTTGAAGAGTTTGGACAATATGTTCCTGCCCCTCAACCTCGGAGAATGTTTGCGGCCTGTATTTTCTGTAAATTACCTGTGACATAATTACTGTAATACAATTAGCTCATAGGCATAAATTTTGCGGAATGCTCTTCTTCTAACTTGTTTTCTTCTTCATGCCCTTCTTCATGTTCATGCAGATGTGCAGCCCCACTGCTTAAACCTATAAGAAATACTATAAGGATACCTCCCACAAAAAGCAGGAATTGAACCCAGTCGTGTTTGTGCTCGCTTTGATGGTGTATTGCGGGAATTAAGTCAGACAAAGCGATATACACAAACACTCCCATAGCTATAGCTAAAAGATAAGGCACTATGGACTCCACGGAAATAAGCGCGATATATGCTATAAGTGCGCCCACAAGTGTAGTGGATGCTGTTAGAAGGTTTAAAAAGAGTGTTCTTGCTTTAGTAAAACCGGCGCTCAACATTAAACCGAAATCAGCAATTTCCTGGGGTACCTCGTGTATAACAACTCCTACCGAAACCGCGACTCCCAGGGGTATATTAACCATAAATGCAGCGGCTATAACAACACCATCAATAAAATTGTGTATAGCGTCTCCGATGAGAAGTAAATAAACCTGACTCGGATTGAGAGTGTGTTCGTTGTAATGCTCAACGTGATGTTCTTGTGCCTCAAATCTGTGGTGATGATACCACCATAAAAACCTCTCCACTATAAATAAGACCGCAATAGCACCGAGAGCATACCAAGCAGCTGTATTAACACTGCCGATGCCTTCAACACTTTCGGGAAGCAAATCCAAAAAGCTAACACCTAACAACACGCCCGCGGCAAATGTAATTAAAAATATGGAGGCGCGACGGGCTAAATTTTCTTTTTTAAGCAAAATCACCCCGCCTATGGTGGAGAAAATACTGCCTAAAAGTGCAAATGGTATTATCCAGAGTAGCATTTTGTTATTTTGTGCGAACGGAGTGAGCTTAATTCTATATTCTGTATTCCCATTCTTTATTCTTAATTCCTGATTCTTGATTCTGCGAACGGAGTTCCGAATTCGTATATTTATTATAACAAAATTATAGATTCTACGCCCGGAGTTGGCAAGGGTCTCACACAATGTTGGCAAAAAATGCTCGGTAGTATACTACCGAGCATACTCGGTAGTATTTTCAATGCAACACTTTTTACAAAAAAGGTTTACGCAACGGGGGTCTAACCCCCGTTGTCTTATAAAAACATTAACGCTGTATTATACATTTGCTATACTTGAACATTGACACATTAAAACTTAGTGTTAAAATTTTATAAGCTTGAGTTCATTACCAATCAGGGAGGTGAAGCAATTGTCGGAGCTTATAATAGGAGTAAGCGTGATTGTTGTATATATTATCTTAGGAATTATAGCCGGAAATATAAAATTATATGTTTCCAGAAAATCATGTGGACATTACAGCGCCAGCGGTGGTCCAAAATGTATCCCCGGAGATACCGATCAACAGCACAGAGATGAAGCAGGATTTGTTGGCCTTTTTTGGCCATGCGTGTGCATCTTTTATGTAGTTCGTGGCATCGCCATTAGAATTTATTTACCGTTTAAAAAATTCAATGACTTTCTCAGAGACCGCATAGAAGGAAAGGACAAAAAAGATGAACCCCGGAAAAGAAAAGCCCAAAAGAAGAGTGGAGCCGAGGAAGCTTCCTCCCCCACGCAGGCCGGCGAAACCGACTCCAAAGCCAAAGAAGGAGCCGAAGAAGGAGCCGGCGAAGAAGTAAACTCACCTCCTTGTACAAATAAACCTATTATTGGATACCGCTCATGGCACATTTCAGATAATATTCCCGTGCTTAAATCCACAGGAAATTCCGGCAACGTATGGAAGCCCGGAATAGGGACAGCAAAATGTACTAATAGCACTAATGAGCTGGACCACAAAGCACCCGCGGAAAACTGCGGATGCGGATTCTATTTTAGGCATTCAGTATGGCAAGTTGTTGAAAATGTTGCTAACTACAACAACGAAAAATTTACTGTTATAGGCTCTATTGTGGCCTGGGGCGATTACATTGAGGGTGAAAACTGTACACGCGCCGAAAAGATTTATATCGCGGCGATATACAGCCCCGGAGAAACTGATTATGAGCATCTTATTAATAAGATCGGGGAAGAGTATAACGTACCTGTTGTACATTCCTTTCAGGAATTGACAGAAAAAGCTGAGCTTTTGGCAAAAGAAATGGCCGGAGGAATAGACGAAGAATTCGAGGGCATCGTTCAATCTTCGTTTGATAAAGACGAAGAATAGTTCCACAAACACAAAAGGAGCTCCGCGGAGCTCCTTTTTTTTATTTTTAATTTT
>CAYMUG010000024.1:3758-9001 GCA_964393575.1 uncultured Candidatus Saccharibacteria bacterium
TCGGGTTTCATTGTCGGAAACAGAATTACCTCTCTAAGCGCATTTGACCCCGTGAGAAACGCGGTTAATCTATCGATCCCCATACCGAACCCGAGGGCGGGCGGCATGCCGTACTCAAGCGCGAGAATAAAATCTTTATCCATATTTTGTGCATCTTCGTCACCCTGTTTCTTTAATTTTTCCTGTTCCTCAAAAAATTCCTTTTGAAGCACGGGGTCATTTAATTCCGAGTAACCCTTTACGAGTTCCCACCCGGCTACAACAAGCTGGAACGTAGCGGCATAATCGGGACTTTCGGGAAGAGGTTTAGCCAAGGGCACCATTTCAGCAGGGTGATGTATGACAAACGTGGGTTGATGTATTTCGGGTAATATGAGTTTTTTATATATTTGATCGGCAACCTGGGCTTTAGAGTATACATCGCCCTCAATACTTACGCCCATATCCTCCGCCTTTTTTTGCAATGTTTTAAAATCATAATCCTCGTAGTTTATATCGGTATATTTTTGTAAAAGTTCATTAAATTCAACGCGCTCCCACGGAGTTGCAAAATCCAACTGCTTTTCGTTGTAAGTGTATTTTGTTTCGCCGATAATGTTTTTAACTATCTTTGTTAAAAGTTTTTCTGTCATTTTCATACCCTCCTTATAATCCGAATACGCGACATAAAATTCAAGCATTGTAAACTCGGGGTTGTGCGAATAGTCAACTCCTTCATTGCGGAAATTTCTTCCCAGCTCATATACTCTCTCCATGCCGCCCACCAAGAGACGCTTTAAATAAAGTTCGGGGGCTATACGCAAATACATATCCATATTCAATGCATTAAGATGAGTTTTAAACGGTGTTGCGCTAGCCCCGCCGGGGATATTTTGTAAAATAGGCGTCTCTACTTCAATGAAATTATTCTTACCCAAAAAATCTCTGCATGTTTTCAGTATTTCGGCGCGCTTTTCAAAGATTTCCCGTGCATCAGGATTCATTAATAGGTCAAGGTATCTCTTTCTGTATCTTTGCTCTACATCTTTTAAGCCGGACCATTTTTCCGGAAGAGGGCGTATGGCCTTAGAAATGACTTTAAATTTACTCGTGTCCAGTGTTTGTTCGCCTCTTTTTGTTTCAAAAGGTACGCCTTCAAGAGATACAAAATCCCCGCGGTCAATAAATTCCTCTATATTTTCATACTCCTTTTCTCCTAACATATCCCTGCGAAAAGCTACCTGAACTTTACCGGTAGAATCCTGTAAGTCACCGAAAGTAACGCCTCCGTGAGCACGTACAGACATAAGGCGTCCGACGAGTTTAACCTGTTTTTCTTCTTTTTTTAGAGTCGTAAAGTTATGGAGAAACTCCTTTATATTGTGAGATTTCTTTACAAAAACAGGATAGGGTTCCTCCTGTCTTTCTTTTAAAACTTTACGTTTTTGAAGCCGCGATTTTATTATTTCGTCAATTCTGGCCATACGTTTCGTATTTTAGATGAAATATACGGTTAAGTAAAGAAAACGGCCTCAAATAACGATAAGAAGCCGTTTATAATCACCGAAACATTTAAGAATCACTATTACGCTATTTTCACTATGCGATATCGCTTTTTGCCTTTAGGTGTAACAACTTCCACATCTTCTCCTTCTTGTTTACCCATAAGAGCGTTGCCCATCGGGGATGAAATTGATATTTTTCCTCCGCTGGCGTCTGATTCCTCCGAGCTTACCAGTTGTACCTTGTGTTTTTTATTCCCTGAAGCAATTAGTTCTACAGTTGCCCCTACGGTTGCCTCGCCTTGTTTTTTACGCACTACCTTCGCGTTCCTTATTTTGTTTTCCAATTCTTCAATACGTGCCTCAAGGGCTGTTTGCGCCTCCTTGGCAGCAATATATTCTGCGTTTTCCGCCATATCTCCTTGTTGAGCTGCTTCTTTCAACCAATTCGCTATCTCCCACTTCTTTTGGGTTTTTAGCTCTTTTAGCTCTTCTTTTAATTGGTTTAGACCTTTTTGTGTTATATATTCTTCCATGATACTTTTGTGCGAGTCCGGCCGCTCACCTCGCTCGCTCGGCGAAGCAAGCTAATTAGCGGACGGTGAGTTATAATTTTATTCTTCCGGTTCTTCGGAAAAATAACGACTAAATATATCATGTGCTACTCGCACTGCCTTATCACTGCTTTCGCCTTCCTCCATTACTACAACAACTAAAATTTCAGGGTTACGATACGGCGCAAAACCGGCAAACCATGCATTGGGTGTTTCGCCGGAGGTCTGCGCTGTTCCGGTTTTACCGGCAACCGGCGTTGAAAGCTGATTTAAAAACTTACTTGACCCCGAAACTACAGCCTGCCTCATTCCCTCCTTTGCAACATTGACGGTTTTTCTTGAAAGAAACTTGCCGTTTATTATATCACCTCTTTCTCGATTTTCCACTACGGCATGATTTCCACAATCCACATCGGCATTATCTTTATTGATACCGGAATTACTGCAGTTAGAGAGTATACTATCAATTATAAACGGTTTGTAAATAGTTCCCCCGTTAGCAAAGGCGGAAAAGGCAGAGGCCACTTGCAGAGGAGTGGCCAGAAGGTCGCCCTGGCCGATGCTTACATTATAAGTATCTCCTATCGTCCATCTTTCTCCTGTTTTTTCTTGTTTTTGCTCTGGGGTAGGAATAAGACCGCTATTTTCTGAAGAAAAGTTAATACCAAGTTTTTCTCCCCAATTAAACTTAGATAAATACTCTGCGATAAGATCAATTCCAAGCCCTTCAAACTCCTGGTATCCTCCGCCCAGCATATAAAAATATACATTACTTGATACAGCAATTGCATCCCTCATGTCAACATAACCGTGATTTTTCCAGTCCTCAAATCTGTAAGTAACGGAAGGGTCATAGACGCTGGGGACTTCAATATAACCTTGAGTGAGAACCTCTCGTTCGGGATCGATAATGTTTTCTTCCAGTGCAGCGGCAGCGATTAAGGGTTTAATAATGGAACCGGTTGAATATTCGCCGGAAGTTGCACGGTTAAAAAGAGGGGCAGATGAATTGTTGAAGTATTTTGCGGCTTGTTGACCAGATAACCCTTTTGCAAAATGATTGGGGTTGTAATCGGGTAAACTTACCATAGAAAGAATTTTCCCGTTTTGCGGATTAAGCGCTACAACAGTACCGCTATCAAGATTGTTTTTCTCCAATCCACTACGTAAAGCTTCGTATGAACTTCTCTGCAGATTAGCATCAACGGTAAGTTTTAAAATATTCCCTCTGTCTTTTTCCTGCATAAGCTCTTCCCGCACCACATCACCTGTAGCATTAACATACCTGGCGAAGATACCCTTTTCTCCTTTAAGTACATCTTCAAAAGCACTCTCTGCCCCTTTCTTGCCTATAGAGTCAGAGAGGTTATAGTCCTCCGATTCAACTATATCTTTTTTATTAACCGGAGCCGTATGCCCTGTTATATGAGCAAAAAGATTACTTTGAGGATAACTTCTTAGTGATGTCTCTTTAACTACAAGTGCGGGAAACGAATCAAGTATACTTTCTGACTTCTCTAATTCTTTCTCGGTTAATTTTTTAACTAATGTAACAGAGGCAAGGTTCTTCGTTTTTCCCTCCGAAAAATTTGACTTAATTCGGTTGTACGATAAGCGCGGATAAATCTCCGAAAGAGAGCGTGATATAAATTCTATATTATCACTGCTTAAATCGCGGGGCTTAGCGATAATATTAAAACCGGAAACTGTGTCGGCGATAGTCTGCCCGTCATTTGATATTATCTCTCCCCGCGCAGGGCCAACTTCGTGGGTTCTTAAAGCATTTTGGTGAGCTAACTCGGAATATTTTTGACCCTCGAATATTGTTAAATAAAGAGTATAACCTGCGAGTAAAGACAACATTACAAAAAGCCCGATAAAAAACATTTTGTTTTCTACGGGTTTTTCAAACTGCTTGGGATTATATTCTTCGTTAGGTAGAGAGCTATACGAGTCGGAAAATATGTCCTCGGGCGCGATATCCTGTTCTGTATTATTATTCAGAAATAAATCCGGGGATTGATCGGGTCTTCTTATAAATCTCATATACTTTATATATTATTCCAACTTGGGAGGTTTTTGGTTATAGTCCAGATCTATAAGAACATCTCTAAGTTGGTCCAGATCCTCAAGCACGATTCCTGTTCCGCGGGCTACCGTGGTTAAAGGATCATCCGCAATATTGACAGGCACATGGGTAATATCTTCAATATAACGATCAAAGTGACGCAATAAACTTCCTCCGCCTGCAAGTGTTATTCCTTTTTCCATAATATCCGCAAGTAATTCCGGGGGAGTTTGCTCTACTGCTTCTTTGATTGCAGATGCTAAAGCTTCCACGGAGGGAGAAAGCGCTTCTCTTATATGCTGATCATCAGTTAACACTTCACTGGGGAGTCCGCTAACCGCATCTCTGCCCCTCATAGGATGAGTTAACGTCTCATCAAGAGACATAGCAGAGCCTACTTGTATTTTTATATCTTCAGCAGTTCTTTCGCCTAAAATAAGATTGTGTTTCTCGCGCGCATAGCGTGTTATATCTTCATTAAGCCGGTCGCCTGCCACCCTTAAACTGTGGCTCACAACAATTCCACCTAAAGATATTAATGCAATTTCAGTAGTTCCTCCGCCTATATCTATAATCATACTACCGGAGGGATCCTGTACATTAAGATGTCCTCCGAGAGCTGCAGCCATAGGTTCTTCTATTAAGTAAACTTCTCTTGCACCTGCAGCACGGGCAGCGTCTTCAACTGCGCGTTTTTCTACTTCTGTTACTCCTGAAGGTATACCCACTACAACGCGCGGCCTGGGTAGAAAACGAATCGGTTCAGAATGTACTTTGTCTATGAAGTATTTAAGCATTTGTTGGGTAGTTTCAAAATCCGAAACGACACCTTCCACAAGAGGCCTGGATGCTACTATGTGCGCGGGAGTTTTGCCGACCATGCGTCTTGCTTCCTCACCTATAGCCAAAATCCTGCCGGTTTTTTTGTTAACAGCCACAACCGAAGGTTCGTTTATCACAATTCCTTTCTTGCGAACATAAACAAGGGTATTGGCAGTACCTAAATCTATTCCTATATCCTGTGAAATTTTTCCTAAAAGTTTATTAAACATAAAAGTTAGTAATGAGTAACCCTAAATTAAACTCCAAATTAAAAGGATACCCCGAAAAAACGCTTCGCGCTAACGGGACAGGCAAGGA
>CAYMUG010000025.1:0-6001 GCA_964393575.1 uncultured Candidatus Saccharibacteria bacterium
AACAACCTCATGCGTTAATGTTTCCTCAATTGTTTTTTCTATCCTTTCTTTTGCTTCTTCTAAGGAACATTCCATTCCAAAGCCGGCCGCGTACTTATGTCCTCCCCCGCCCAATTTTTCAGCTATCCGTGAAACATCAACATTCTTATATTGATCACTTCTCAAACTACCTTTAATTTTACCATTCTCACTCTCTGTTACCAAAGCACAAAATTTAGTTTCCTTGCCAAGGTTCATCACGCTAACAAGGCCTTTTAAATCATCTGCAACTATACCATACTTTTGAAAAAATTTAAAGGGTAAATATATAATAGAATAACCTTTTTCTTCATCGATGTAGAGATTTTGCAGGGCTTTACCCCAAATTTTAAGATTTTCTGAGTTCTTCTTTGTAAAAGCTTTGGTATAAATATGGCGTATATCAGCTCCTTTAGCGGTTAAAGTACCCGCAGCCCTTAAAGTACGCGGGAAAGTATTGTGGGAAAAGGCCTCTGTGTCAGTAATAATACCTGTAAGCAGGTTAAGAGCTGTTCTCTGTGAAATGTACCAGTTTATACTTATTAAAAAGTCATAAATCATTTCAGATGCAGAAGAGTAATTTGTGTTTATAAACTTTATATCCCCTATCTGTCCGGAGAAGGGGTGGTGGTCAAAAGAAACAATACGTGCACCTTGTAAATACTCCTTCGGCAAACGGGTTCTCTCAAATTCTCCGTAATCCGTGCATATAACTAAATCAGGATACCAAGTCATTTCCTGTGTTATATGTTCGCTTAACGGTAAAAACTGTAAGTATTCGGGGACGGGGTCTTTAGAATAAGGTGCAACTTTTTTAAATATAGAATTGTCTTTGGAAGTGTTATCTAATATAGCGCTCATTAATCCCAAAACAGAACCGAGAGAATCTCCATCAGGATTTTCATGGCCTGACAAAACAATATATTCGCTTTCTTCAATGAAGGATTTTATTTCCTGAAACTTTTTTTGTTTTTGTTCCGCCATTTTTTCGCTTTTTAAAACTGCACCTCTTCTTCAACTTGCTCCCGCGCAATAATTCTGTCTCCTTTTTCAAGTTTTACACTGCCTTCAAACATCATCCCGAACTCTTTCCCTTTTTCTACTTCACCTACATCTTTGTCTACAATTTTTAAACTCTTTACGACACCTTTGCCTTTTTCCTCATCATTTCTTAAAACCTGTACTTCAGCACCGCGCTTTATTTTTCCGTTTACAACCTTTCCTCCGGCAATAATTCTGCTTGGTGTAGTTCTGAATATTTCCAGAATTTGCGCCTCCCCTATTTCTTCCGCGCGTATATTGGGCTCCAGCATATTGCCTATGTCAGACCGCACGCCCTCCACCATTTCATAAACTGTGTCATATGTAGCAACCTTAACATTGTGCTGCTGCAACATTTTTTTTGCGGGACCCGTAAGTTTAACCCTGAAACCGATAACCAAAGCATCTCCGCTTTGAGCCAGTTTGATGTCAGAATCAGTAATATTCCCGGTTTCCTCTTTTAAAACCCGTATATTCAAATTTTCGTTTTCAATAGACCGTATGACGTCATGGACGGCTTCAAGTGTACCTTCCGCGTCAGATTTTAAAATAACATTAATATTACTTTGACCTTCTTCTATATTAACAACGTTTGCTTCTTTTTGTTTGTTGCTTTTTTGTTCTACCCTCTCTTCAGCTTCTTTCTGGGAATTAACTTGCACAAATTTTTCTCCTACCTGAGGTACGTTCGAAAGCCCTAATACTGAAACCGGCATAGAAGGTTCTCCCTCTTTTACAGATTCGCCTTTAAAGTTCTCCATATTTTTTACTTTACCCCAAGTTGTGCTACCGGCTATAAATTCGCCTACACGCATAGTTCCTTCCTGCACAAGTAGAGTTGCCGTGGGCCCTTTCTGTGGATTCAGAGAAGATTCTATAACCACTGCCTCCAAGGGTGTATCTTTTTCAAAGGTCAATTCTTCAAGTTCGGCCACAAGGTTTATCATATTCAGAAGTTCATCTATTCCCTCGCCTGTCTGTGCCGAAACACTTACATTAGGTACGCTCCCGCCGTAACCCTCCAGAAGAATCCCTTCTTTTACAAGCTGGTTTTTAACTTTGTTTGCATCCGCACCGGGTTTATCAATTTTATTGATAGCAACAACGAAAGACAGACCGGTTGATTGTATGTATTCCAGGGCTTCTTTGGTTTGAGGCATTATTCCGTCATCGGCCGCAACAACCAAAACAGCAATGTCAGCCACATTCACACCCCGGCTTCGCATAGCTGAAAACGCCTCGTGGCCGGGAGTGTCTATAAAAGTTATAGTTCCGCCTCCTTCCATGGAAGAATCTTCAGCGGCGTGTTCAATTTGATACGCGCCTATATGTTGAGTTATGCCGCCGGATTCGCCCTCAGCAACTTTTGCCTGGCGTATATAATCTAATATGGCCGTTTTACCATGGTCAACGTGCCCTACAACTACCACTACAGGTGGTCTTAAATTTTTATTCACTGAGGTCATAAAATTAGTAATTAGTAATGAGTAATGAGTAATGAGTAATCAGTAATTGGTAACTGAAAATTAGCTGCCTGCCTACCGACAGGCAGGCAAACAAATTCCAATCAACGAAGAATCAAAAACTTTGTAATTAAAAATTTAGAATTCAAAACTAATTTTGCGGAGGCGGGAGGATTCGAACCTCCGGTGCCTGTTAAGGCACAGCGGTTTTCGAGACCGCCCCGTTCGTCCACTCCGGCACGCCTCCGTTTGTTTAATTTTTGGTGCAATTGCCTAATCCGCGCCAAAACATTTCATTGTAAGATACTAATCGCTACAATCTCCTATTTATACCATATAAATAAGATACCGTAAATAACTAAAAAAATGCTCTCTAAATTCTAACCCGAACTTCAACAATTTTTTAAAAATAAAAAGACGCTGTCGAATGAACGACAACGCCTGTGTGTAAAGTTACAGGTTGAGCTTTTGTTTCCAGTATTCCGCGACAGATTTTGCTTTCTCTGCGGCTTTACCGGTGTAGAGAGAAGGATTGGAGATAATCTCCCGTTGATTTGGTGTCATTTCTTCAAGATAACTCTGCATTTCCTCATCCTCGGTAACCACTTCCTCAAACGGCCGCCCTTCGTATTGCGCCTGAAGCGTTAGAGTCCTTACTTTCTCGTGCGCGTCGGGATGTCCCAGTGCGGCAAGAGTAATATATAGCGGCTCTGCGGCAACCATGCCCTGCTGCATAGCCAGGTTGCGCTCTAAATTAGTACGATCAACGTCAAGCTTATTCATAGTCCGCGTTACCCGCTTCGCCATAGAAACTACATAAGCAACAACCTCACCGTTCGTTCGCGCGGAGGCAGAATTGGTAAGGTCACGCTGATGCTCGCTGATTTGATCCATAAACACCGTCGTAATTCGCGGCATGACAATCTTCCAACAGCTCTTTGTATTCTCAAAGTTAATAGGGTTCCGCTTCTGCGGCATGGTCGAGGAAGGAACTTGATCCGCTTCAAATGCCTCGCCTACTTCTCCGATTTCCGGTCGTTGGAGGTTTCGCATATCATCAGCCAGATTCGCAAAAATTCCTGCCGCAACCGTAATTTCACAAAATAGACGGGTTAATGCCTCAGGCGGCACAATTTGCGTAGAATGCCCGGCCGGTTCGAGCCCCAACTTGGCGAGCACTTCCGCCTCAAATTCTTCGGGGTCATCAAAGTACAGCGAGGAGGCATTGTACGCTCCGACTGCCCCCGAAAATTTACCCCGTAGTTCTTGGGCAAGCACACTCAACTTCTCTATAGAGCCGCCGAGGCGGTTTACATATTCGGCAAGTGCAAAACCGGCCGTAATCGGTACGGCGTGCTGCCCGTGAGTTCTGCCGATTTGCACGGTTTCCGCTTCGCGAAGCACAATATCAATAAGCGTCTCTTCCGACTTAAGAAGCGAGGGAATAACTACATTCTCTACCGCATCCTTATAACGGGCCGCATTCGCCGTATCACTTATGTCAAATGAAGTTGCTGTAAGGTGAACATACGGCTTTGCGCTGTCACTTACTTTGGCGCGGATGCAATTGACGAGCGCGCGGATGTCGTGATGAATTCGTTTTTCTTCCCTATACACCTCTTCGGTGGTTACTTGATCGCACGCCGCCTCAACTTCTGTGACAACAAATCCCGGGCAAACACCGCGGTGATGGAGTACTTTAACAAGCGCAAGCTCCACGAGAAGTTTGTAACGGGTAAACCCGTTTTCGGAAAGATATTCCGCCAATTCTTCCTGCCAATACCGGAAGTCAATCGGGGCAAAATTATCGAAAATATCGCGTTGCATAGCTCCTCCTTTAAAGAGCGTTTGACGGTCACCCGGAACAAAAACCGGGATATTCCGAATTACAACTTACCAGGTTTTTAAATATTTTTCAATTTTTTATGTATAAGGATTTATATAAATTTAACCCTATCGCGATGGGGTTAAATTTTAAATCTGTGGATTATCTGCTTATTCCCTCATTTAGACATCTTAACTGTTATTCCCTGCGCAATAGCATCTCCTCTACACTAATTAACTCATAACCATTCTCTAAGTGAAAGCGCACTATATCTTCAAACGCGTGCAGGTCCGCGCGGCTTAAATTGTGCATCACCCATATAGCGCCGGGGTCTGTTTTTCTCTTTACTAAATTAAAAACATCCCGTCCCTTTGTATCGCTACTCCAGCCCGCGGTATCACCCAAGTCCGGATATCCCTGAACCGAAATTTTATCAAACTCAGCTGCAATATTTATAACCCTGTCCGCGCCTGCATAATGAGGTTTTCTGAAAATAGCCGGTTTAAAACCCAGGGTTTCTTTTATTATCCTTGATGTTTCCCCTATTTCACGCCGGGCGAACGAATCGGAATGGTGTGATAAATTTGCATGAGTTAAAGTGTGGTTTCCAATGCTGTGGCCTTCTTTAAAAATCTTTCGCGTTAGTTCGGGGTTTTCCAACACCCAACAACCGGTTAAAAAGAAGGTTAAATCAATATCATAATGCTCCGCGACCCCTAAAATCTCCTCAATACCGTCCGCGCCTCCAATGCCGGTATCTATAGTTAGGGCAACTGCTTTTTCTTCTTTATTTCCCCGAAAAAATTCCGCTGGCGGAGGGTGTTTTTTCAATAATTTATCCGCCCTCTTTTGAACTTTACCGGATAAATTTGAAAACTTATCTCTTTCTCTCTGCACCTCATCATCAACTTCCAGGGAACGGCAGGGGTTAGATACAGAGGAAATTTTTTCCGGCATAGAAATATTACTTCTTTCCGGCAGGCCTTTTTTCTTTTTGTCTTCAGTTGATGTGCGCTGCTCTCTTTCTTCTGTTTCTTCCGTTATTTGCATATCTTTTTCAACTGAGCTTTCCGGCTCCGGTTCGGCCATAATAAACAGGATGGTTATTACAAAAAATCCTGATGAGATTATAAACAGAGCAGTTTTCATTAATATAATTATAACAGTAGAATGCTAATAAGAGGAATGCAACATAAAAATCCCGCATTAGCGGGATTTTAAAATTAAATTTCTAACGGGGTGGACCTGCGGGGAGTCGCCCCGTCAGTCGACGGGGCGCCGTATCGGATGATACGGCGAACCCGTGGCCTGTCCGATTCTAATCGGAGAATCCTGTGGACCGTGCCGGACTTCCCTCGCTTCGCCTCTCGGCTTCGCTCGGTAGAACCTATCGTCGCCCTTCGGGCTCCTCCTTGAAACCTTGCGGTTTCAACGCTCCCCTCACATGCAAATATGTGAGAGGAGCTGCTTCCACCACGGGAAAACCAGTTTTCCCGACCCCTTTCTGCGTTTCAAGTCCGATATATAAAATCATTGGGTTGTGGACCGTGCCGGACTTGAACCGGCGGCCTCACGCATGCCATGCGTGTGCTCTGCCAACTGAGCTAACGGCCCGCAAAACTTATCAAAATCTTGGTCTCCCCGCCAGGAGTCG
>CAYMUG010000025.1:6101-8995 GCA_964393575.1 uncultured Candidatus Saccharibacteria bacterium
CTTGGTCTCCCCGCCAGGAGTCGAACCTGGATTTGATCCTTAGGAGGGATCCGTTCTATCCGATTGAACTACGGGGAGATAAACACCTAATACAATACCATAATAACATCTAATGTTCAATATTTGTATAAAATATCGTATATTGATAAAATGTATAAACAATCACTTAAACTTTGACATAAATATATAAAATTAACTAAAACCAACTTTAATAATATGGATAATCAACAAATAATAGACATTATAAAAAAATCAACGCCGGCAGTGGTAAGTTTAGTAGTAAGCAAAGACCTACCCAAAGTGGAAGGTTTTTATAATATGCCTTACGGAGGTAAAAATCTTATGGTGCCCAAAGTCAAGAAAGACGAAAAAGAATCGGTACAGGTAGGAGGCGGGAGCGGTTTCCTGGTGTCTGACGACGGCGTTATTTTAACAAACAGCCATGTTGTTCACGACCCCAAAGCGGATTTCACCGCCTTCTTAGGTAACGATAAAGAAGAGAAGCACGAGGTGGAAGTGCTTGCACGTGATCCTATTCACGATATTGCCATTTGCAAAATGGAAGGAAAAGACCTTGCGCATCTTGAGTTGGGTGATTCAAGCGAAACCGAGCTCGGGGAGTTCGTGCTTGCCGTGGGAAACGCCTTAGGTGAATTTTCTGACACAGTAAGCTTCGGTATGGTTTCAGGACTCAGCAGGTATATAACAGCCCGTCGGGGAAGAGGCGGACAGCCCGAACGACTACGGGGTCTTATACAGACAGACGCCGCGGTTAACCCGGGAAACTCCGGCGGTCCGCTTATTAATATGGATGGTAAAGTAATAGGAATTAACACGGCGGTAGTACACGGGGCTCAAAACATCAGCTTCAGTATACCTATAGACCACGCCAAACAGGATCTTGAAGAAGTAAAAAAATATGGACATATTCGCATTCCGTTTATAGGTGTCAGATATGTGATGATAAACGAAGCAATGCAAAAACAAAATGATCTCCCTGTAGATCACGGCGCTCTTATAATGAGGCAGTCATTCGGAGAACCGGCTGTTGTGCCTGATTCATCTGCCGACCATGCCGGCCTCAAAGAGTTTGATATTATTCTTGAGGCAGACGGCGAAAAAATTACACCCGACCATACACTGCAGGATATAGTCCAGGAATATGAAATAGGAGACAAAATAAAATTGAAAGTTATGAGAGAGGAGAAAGAAAAAGAAATAGAACTTGAACTTGAAGAAAAAAAGAAGTAATAAAAATCCCGCAAAAGCGGGATTTTTAAATTAAATATTCCGCACGCTGTAATTTAAAATTCCATTTTCTGTGCAGCTAACTGTGCAGAAAATGGCACACATCTCCATCCCGCATAATATACTCTTTACCTTCTGTGCGAATTTTTCCGGATTCTCGTGCTATACTCCACCCTGCTAACTCAAGAAGGGTGTTAGATTGAATAACCTCAGCGCGTATAAACTTATTTTGAAAATCGGAATGTATTACTCCCGCCGCCTCCGGTGCTGTGCTTCCTTTTTTTACTGTCCACGCCCGTGTTTCTTTCTCTCCTGTTGTAAAAAATGTAATTAAGTCCAAAATTCCATAACCCGTCCGTATCACCTTTTCCAGGGCTGTCTCTTTAACTCCGAGCTCTTCTCTGTCCTCCCGCGTTAACTCTGATACCTCTACTGCTTTAAGGGCATCAATTGCAACAATTTGCTCTTCGTTTGCCGAAATGTTTGACGTGTCAACTTCCCTCCCCTCTTTTAGATTAGCTATATAAAAATAAGGTTTTGCCGTTAAAAGCTGAAGCTCTTTTAATAACTTGTTTGTATTTTCGTCTCCTTCTATCTTATCGTAGATTGAATTGCCCTCGTTTAGTACACGGCGAAACTCAAGCAAGATATTAAGCTCTTTTTCCGCGTCCTTATCCCCTGTACGGGCCTCTCCCTCTTTTTTATCTATCCTCCGCTCTACTGTCTCCAGATCTTTTAATGCAAGTTCACTCTTTACAATTTCCAAATCTTCTGCCGGATTGATATTTTTCTCTATATGCTGAATATTTTCGCTGTGAAAAGCGCGCACTACATACGCGATAGCATCCATTTCGCGAATATGGGACAAAAATTGATTTCCCAAGCCTTCACCTTTATTGGCTCCTTTAACCAATCCCGCTATATCAACAAATTCAATGGCAGTAGGTGTAACTTCTTTGGAATCCGAAAGCTCCCCAAGTTTTGAGAGACGGTTGTCAGGAACCCTGACCACTCCCACGTTGGGGTCAACGGTGGCGAAAGGATAATTCGCAATATTAACTTCTTTTTTTGTAAGCGCCTTAAAGAGAGTGGACTTACCCGAGTTAGGCAAGCCCACGATTCCGATTTTAAGCATAAATATTATAAAACAAAGGTCGGCTAAACCTATAATTTAGCCGACCTTTGTTGTGGTTTCACAGTTATTCATAATACGTCCGGCTTGTTTCGCCTTTTTAGGATGTGGAACTTTCACGTCTTTTCCGAGCTAAAAACTGCCCCAACCATACACCTAAAAGACCCACTATAACTAAAATAATAATTTGTGGCATATAATACTGTTTAAAGATCTCGATAATTTTATTAAGCGCTTCAAAGGGGTGGCCCCGTTAGAGGATACAGAACCAACTGTGTGGAAATTGTTCCGCGACCCTCTAACGGGGTGGACGACCGGATTTGAACCGGCGACCGCCTGGACCACAACCAGGAGCTCTACCGCTGAGCTACGTCCACCCCTTTGAAGCTCTTATATATTACTATAAAACAACAGAATGACATGTCGTCTTGTTCGTCATAGCCGAACAAGACAAATCCTAATTTCAAAACGACACTAAACTCTAAACAATATCAAAATTCAAAATTATAATTTC
>CAYMUG010000026.1:0-8833 GCA_964393575.1 uncultured Candidatus Saccharibacteria bacterium
AAAGACTCCGGGCTGAGCCCGGAGTTGGTGTGCGAGTTGATGTTTATCAAAATGTCAATTTTTCAGCAAACGGAGTGTTGAAGCTTCTGTCTGTAGTGCCTTCCGGAACACGCAGTATATAGATTGTTCTATAGGTGATTCCGTGGTGAACCATAAACAAATGCCAGTTCATTCCGGATCTTTCATATTTATGGATTTCCACGTGTGGCTTTACGTTTTTGCTTTCCAGTACAGCTACCTTGTTCGCTTCTGCCTGTACGCTTTCAAATTTTCCGTCTTTATAGTAAGAAAAGTTCCAGGTAAATTTCCCTTCTTTTTGTTGAAGATCTGCATATACAGGGTTTTCTGAATCGGGCGAAACGAGGTCGGCGGCTTCTGTTTGCGTCTCCGGTTTTACCGTGTTTTCAAACGGAATACTTATCAGGGTTGCAACTACAAACCCTAAAGCTGCGAAAAGCACTACTAACTGTACATGTAAACCATCGTGATTCTTTACGGCATCCCGCATCATCAAAACACCTAGAATAAAACCTATTATTACCCAGATCATTTTCTGCCTCCTTTGTCTGTGTGCTGCGTCAAAAATACCACAATTCAATAAAAAGGCAACCCCGAAGGGTTGCCTTGTTTTCAAGTTCTAAATAGAACGGAGTTTTTGAAGAGCTTCGGTTGTCTTAGCTTGATCTGCGCATGTGTGCGCTTCTGTTCTTCTTTTGGAATCTTTTCGTATCTGTCTGGCGACAAGCAGGTAGAGGATGTTTGCACGCAGGCGGGCGCCCGACATCTTGACATTGTCTACATAAAGCGAGTGTGAACTGTTTCTTACAGAAAATCGTATGTTGTGAACCCACGTAACATAATCAATCCCGGCTGCAGAAGAATCTTTGATCCAGATTATTTTACCCGAAAGAGTTTTACGTATCAATTCTCTCAAGAGTTTCTTTTCCGGTTTACCCATTTTCTACCTCCTCTAAAAGTTCTTCTAATTCATCGATTTCGTGTTGAGTTATAAGAGCTTTGTATACAAGCAGTGCGGCCCTCAGTGCTGAGTTGCACAAGCGCCATTCTTCACCCAAATCCAATATTCCACGGGCAAGTTCGTAATTTTCTTCGTAAAGCTTTTTAAACTCTCCTACTAGATCTTCATCGCTTAGGTTTGTTATTTCATCTCCAACTTGTTCTATTACCTCCAACTGTATTTTAGTCATAAATACCCCCTCTCTCGGTTGTCACAATTATCACTCAAGATCCATTTCAACTTCAGTTGTTATAGACCCCTCAGGTACGTAAAGGGTGTATGTTGCATTGCTCACATCGTGACTGAAATGAACCATAAATTTTTCAAAACGCACAGAGGCTTCCGGTCTTACGGTTTTTGTTATCAAGAGAGCGTCTGATCTTTTCTCCTCTATTATGCGGGTGCGTGAAGCCGGTACTTTGTCATTTAGTATTGCTCCGTCTTCTCCTTTATAGAAGTAAGTGTAATACAAGCTGCCGTCCACGCTGCCGGAACCCAGAACAAAATCTCCCCGGGCTCCGAAGTTGTCCTTCGTTGCCACAAGTTCTGTCTCTTCTATAATTTTCTCGTTTTCAATTGTTGAGGGGAACGGTATACTTATTATTGCTGCTACAAAGAAAGCTATTACCGCCGCAACCGCTGCCCAAAATGTGCTTACTGCTATTACGTATATCGCTTTATCCCACCATCCAGCCCGGTTATAGGATGTCGCAACGGATTCCGCAACACTCGCTACCACGCTTATTATAAAGGCGATCACAGAGGCTCCTACAATCAGCACCATCTTCCTCTCCTTTTGCAGGTTGAGCAAACTTTACCACTTATTTTAAACAAACGCAACCTCTAATAGAAGTCCGTGCAACGGGGTTAGACCACCGTTATTTTATTGTTGTTACGCAATATGCTCCGTAACAATCTTTTTCAGGTGTTTACAAGCTCTTGCACCTTACGCCCCCTTAATAGTTTCCCTAAAGTGCCGTATAATGAATACGTATGCCAAGGGAAATCAACAGAGAAGTAGCCCATATTTTTGAAGAAATGGGATTTATGTATGAGGCGAAAGACGATAAATTCAGACAACGCGCCTACCACCGCGGTGCCGAAACCGTAAATAATCTCTCGCAAGATATAGAGCAAATATACAAAGAAGGAGGCGTAGAAAAACTTGCGGGTTTACCGGGAGTAGGGCAAGGCATGGCGGAAAAAATAGAAGAGTATATAAAAACCGGAAAAATAAAAGAGTACGCGAAACTCAAAAAAGATATACCTGTTAACTTTGAACAGTTAACATCCGTAGAAGGTGTAGGCCCTAAAACCGTACAGGTTTTATATAAAGAACTAGGCGTTAAAGATATTGATGACCTGGAGGTGGCTGCTAAGAAAGGTAAAATAAGAGATCTTGAAGGATTCGGCAAAAAAACAGAGGAAAATATATTAGAGGGCATAGGTTTTATTAGGGAATCCGGCGGAAGAATGCTTCTCGGGGATGTGTTGCCCTACGCCCGTGAGTTGGTTGGTAAAATTAAAAATATCGCGGGAGTTGAGCGGGCGGAAGAGTCCGGATCCCTCCGCAGGCGGAAAGAAACCATAGGAGACGTTGATATATTGGTGGTGGCTGAAAACCCGAAAAAGGTATTTGATTATGTGGAGAAAGACCCCGGCGTAGTTAAAGTTTGGGGGAAAGGAGAGACAAAGCTTTCCGTGCACCTGGACAGGGGCTTTGATATAGACGTGAGAATTGTACCTAAAGAAAGTTATGGTGCTGCTTTACAGTACTTTACAGGCAGCAAGGCACATAATGTTAAGTTGCGGCAGATTGCAATTGATAAAGGATATAAACTTAACGAATACGGATTATTTGAAGAAGGAAAAAACGAAGAAAAAAATTTAGCTTCGGGCAAAGAAGAGGAGTATATCTACCAAAAACTCGGTTTAGAATGGATGCCTCCCGAGCTTCGCACAGATACAGGTGAAATAGAGGCCGCTCAAAATAAAAAACTGCCGGAGCTTGTGGAATATGGATCCCTCAAAGGCGATGCTCAAATACAAACGAATTGGACTGACGGGAAAAACAGCATTGAAGAGATGGCAAAAGAAGCTAAGCGTATGGGATTAGAGTATATCGTTATTACTGACCACACAAAAAGTTTGGAAGTGACAGGCGGGCTTAACGGGGAAGATCTTTTGCGCCAAAAGGAAGAAATTAAAAAAATAAATAATAAATTTAACAGTTTTACTATATTCAGCGGGTCCGAATGCGATATATTAAAAGACGGCTCCCTTGATATAGAAGACGAGGTATTAAGCCAGCTTGATGTTGTGGGCATATCCGTACATTCATACTTTAATTTATCACAAAAAGAACAAACGGAGCGTGTGCTTAAGGCAATGAATAACCCAAACGCGGATATACTTTTTCACCCCACAGGAAGACGCATAAATAAACGCCCGCCCATTGATATTGACATAAAAGCTGTTATAAATGAAGCTGAGAAGACCGGTACGGTTCTTGAGGTAAACGCCCATCCCGAGCGGTTGGATTTGCGTGATGAGTATATACGAATGGCGGTGGATAAAGGGGTTAAAATGTGTATTAATACAGACGCGCATTCTACAGAGATGCTCGACTATCTGGAGTACGGGGTTGCCCAGGCCAGGCGCGGATGGGCTTCGGAAAAAAATATCATAAACACTCTTCCGGCGGAAAAATTTTTGAAGGCGGCGGCTGGTTCCGGGTCATAAAGCTCTTTGTGAACCGAAATCAGTTGCTCTTTAAAACCCCGAAAGAAAGGAAGCAGAGAATGAAAAAGCCGCAGAACGAACACCGGGCGAATCAGGGCAGAAAGCTTCAAAGCCAATACAACCAACACTCAGAAAAGCCGCAGGATAAATGTGGTGTTTTCGGTGCGGTATCTAAAACAGGTTTCCTATCGGATTTAGCCGGACCTTACATTTATCTGGGCATTGGTTCACTTCAACATCGTGGAAAGGAGGCCGCCGGAATAAGTGTTTTTCGTGATGGAGAAATAGAAACACATAAAGACAAGGGTTTGGTGGGAGATGTATTCACACCGCACGAAAACCACAGCCCGCTTTCTTCGTTGGGAGGTTCCGCCGGCATAGCTCATACCCGCTATTCCACCCGGGGCAAAAGCGGAAAAGCGAATTTACATCCTATTGAATTTGAATTTGACAACAAGCCCGCCGCAATAGCCCACAACGGAAACCTTATTAATGTGCAGGAAATGAGCGATATACTGGCAGAGCGTGGAGTTTTTGACATAGAAGGCACTTCGGATACTGTCCTGCTTGCCGCTCTTGTTGCAAGCAGCAAACAGCCCGATTTTGAAAGCGCCTGCGTAGAAACTCTTAACCTGGTTAAAGGCGCCTTTAGCTTGATAGCTTTGTACGACGGTGAAATATATGCAGCCAAAGATAGCCACAGCTTTCGCCCTCTCTGTATTGCTGAAAACGAGGATTTTTATCTGATAGCGAGTGAAACTTGTGCTACAGACAAACTTGGTGCGAGGTTTATTGGGGAGCTTGAAGCAGGCGATTTGTGCCGCGTGGGTTCTAATTACGCGGGTGTGCGTAAGTGGTGCGGGGTAAACGAAATAAATACCCGTACCTGTGTTTTTGAGGGCCACTATTTAAGCCATCCGAATAGTCGCTGGGTGGATACGGTTCGGGTGAGCGGCTTTCGCGAAACTTGCGGCCGAATACTTGCTACAGAGCACCCTTTTGTTGATGAGCACATCGATGTTGTAGCTGCCGTACCGGATTCAGGCAATCATGCTGCCGAAGGTTTTTTTAACCAGATTCGTAAATCTCACCCCGAGGCACACTTTAAAAGGATTATAGAGCGTGACCACAACACAGGACGCACATTTATTGAGGCGATTAAAAGCAGACGCCATGAATTTCCCCGGATCAAGTTTAGCATTAATCCGGATATTGTTTACGGGAAAAATATAGTCCTGGTGGACGACAGTGTTGTGCGCAGTCATACAATGAGTTTTTTGATACCCGAATGCAGACGTTTTGGGGCAAACAAAGTTTTTGTGTGTTCGGCGTCTCCTCCCATAAAATACAGCTGTCATTTTGGAGTTGATACACCGGATAATGATGAATTAATCGCTCATAATAAAAACATACAGCAAATTTGTGAAGAAATTTATGCTGATGATCTTAGATATCTAAGCATAGAGGGACAACGCACCGCTCTTAAGTATTGCGGCTTTAACTCGCAATCTGTATGCGAGGCCTGTATGACCGGAGAGTACCCAATACCTATCTCTTAGTTAGTCCTTTAGAATGCATACGCCCCGTACTGTTACAGGTACGGGGTTTTGTTATGGTAGAATGTAATTAAGCTCACTCCGCCAAGCTGACATTTGACACCTGACACCTGACAAAATCGTCCCTCGATTTTCCGGGCGCTCGCAAAGCGAGCGCAGTCAAAAGTTAAAAGTCAATTGTCAAATGTTTTTGTGAGGCGGAGCAGGTTACAGTCCTGTACCCTGCGGAGCCGAACAAAAACCATGATTGCTTATATTAGAGGCAAAATTCAACATTTAAGAGAAAACAGCGTTGTTTTAGACGTAAACGGCGTAGGGTATGAAGTTAATGTAACAGCCAAAGAAATTGGCAGTTTTGCGGGCAAAGAAGGCAGCGAGGTGGAGCTTTACACTCATTATTACCTGCGTGAAACCGAAGCGGAACTTTACGGATTTTCTGCGTATGAAGAAAAGGATATGTTTGAAATACTTGTTAATATATCGGGTATCGGTCCTAAAGGAGCTTTGAGCGTTTTAAGCGCGGCTTCCGTAGATATTTTGCGCAAGGGTATAGCCGAAGGCGATACTTCTGTGCTTACAAAAGTATCCGGGATAGGAGAAAAAATGGCGGAGAAAATTATAATGGAACTAAAAGATAAGGTGCAGGAAGAATGGACACTCGGAGGAGAAAACATTCGCGAAGACAGTGATGTTGTTGAAGCTTTGGAATCTTTAGGTTATTCAAAAACGCAGGCTCAACGTGCTTTAAAGGAGCTTCCTTCCGAATTAACCAATACTGAAGATAAGGTGAAAGCTGCGTTAAAATCATTGACAGGTCAATAACTGACGGATTCTTCCTGGCCGTTTATTCGGCATTAGTACAGGAGCTTGACTGTATTTTTCCGGCCTTTTTATAGCATAGGCCGTTTTCTTTTGTTTGCTACTTTATATGGGGTATAATAAACGAATATGAATCCCGCGCCTTTTATGGATATAAAAAGGGTAAGGGATTTAAACTTAAAATATTAACAACAGTGGATTTCGTGTTTGGCTAAAACGCGGAGCGATCCATAAAAGGTGCGGGGTGAATTTTTTGCACTCTTCCGTGTGGCGCAATTTCCAGGAATCAATAGGCAACCAAACATTTGACCTTGGAGAGGGGTTTTGTGTTAAGCTTCAGGGATCATTCGGTAAAAACTATTTGTATTCCTCATTGCCTGAAGCTTGCCGGCATACGGAAAGAATAAAAGAAATGGGACAGCGCGAAAATTCTGTTTTTTTTAAGCTTGAACCGATGGTTACAGATTATGAATTACAACCTCTCGATTACGGATTTCGCCGGGCTGTTAAAGCATTACAACCTCAGAAAACAGCAGTGTTAGATCTGAAAAGAACCGAAGAAGAGATTTTACAGGAAATGCACAAAAAACACAGGTACAATATCCGTCTTGCCGAAAAGAAAGAAGTTTATGTAAAGGAAGTTGAAAGGAAGGGAAATTATCTGGATGGGTTCTGGAATATACTACAAGCTACTGCAAAACAAGGCAACTTCCACACTCATCGAAAAGAATATTACGAACAGCTACTTAATGCGGACTTTACAAGATTATTTTTTGCTTATAAAAAACCGCAGATGCCGGTCGCTGCGGCTGTAACCGTGGTTTATGATGATACGGTGACGTATCTTCACGGCGCAAGTGACTATCGGTATCGCAGAGATATGGCGCCGCATCTTCTGCATTGGCA
This sequence comes from uncultured Candidatus Saccharibacteria bacterium, assembly GCA_964393575.1. GTDB lineage: Bacteria > Patescibacteriota > Minisyncoccia > Spechtbacterales > 2-12-FULL-38-22 > CAYMUG01. Next base: position 7,042 of record CAYMUG010000026.1, read on the forward strand.
TATTATGAAATATGCTAAAGAAAAAGGATATAAAAAGTATGATATGTGGGGTATAAACGAAGAAAAATGGCCCGGAGTTACCAGATTTAAGAAGGGTTTCGGCGCAGAAGAAGTTGAGTATGCGGGATCCTATGATTTGGTATTACAACCTTTTTGGTATAACCTTTACAAAATCAAGAATTTTGTAAAATAGGGAAGGTTATCATTATGAAAACTTTAATTAAAAAACTCACTCCTGAATTTTTATTAAACTGGTACCACGCTATGTGGCCCCTCTTAGGCGCTTTGCTTTACCGGTTTCCTTCTAAAAATATTAAAGTGATAGGAGTTACAGGCACAAACGGGAAAACTACAGTTGTTCATATAACTACCCATATAATGGAAAGCGCCGGGATGAACGTAGCTTCTGTTTCCTCTCTGCGTTTTAAGACAGGAGAAAAAGAGTGGAAAAATAAAATGAAAATGACAATGCCCGGAAGAATGAAGCTGCAGAAATTCCTGAGACGCGCTGTAGATGCAGGATGTACACACGTAATTATGGAGGTAACGAGTGAAGGAGTAAAACAGAATCGCCACAAGTTTATTGATTTTGATACCACTGTATTTACTAACTTAGCGCAAGAGCATATAGAAGCTCACGGATCTTTTGAAAAATACAAGCAAGCCAAGCTTAAGTTGTTTGCATTGCCCCATAGAGTCAGTATTGTTAATATTGACGACGAAAACGCGCGGGATTTTCTTCAGTCCAACGCACAAGAAAAGTATATTTACGGTACTGATGTTGAAAAAGCGGAAAATACTGATTTTCCGGGGAACAAAGAAGCACGACACATTGTGGCAAGAAAGGAGAGTTACGGAGAAGGCGCGGAGTTTATTTTGAATGAAGTTCCTTTTTCACTTAAAATGTCGGGTAAGTTTAATCTGTATAATGCTTTGGCCTCTGTTTGTATAGGAATGTCTCAGGGGTTGGAGCTTGAAAAAATATCACAGTATATCAGTAAAATTGAAGGTGTACCCGGGAGAATGGAATTAATCCAAAAAGAACCCTTTGAGGTGATAGTAGATTACGCACATACTCCTGACGCTCTTGAAAAGGTATATAAGGCCGTCACCACTTACCATCCTTTGCGGAGCACTAATTCAAAGATGATTTGCGTGCTGGGGGCAGCCGGTGGAGATCGCGACAGCTGGAAGAGGCCCGAAATGGGTAAAATTGCTTCATACTATTGTGATAATATAATATTAACCAATGAAGATCCTTATAAGGAAAATCCGGAAAGGATTATTGAGGATATTAAAAAAGGTGTTAGAGGAAATAAAAATACGGAAAAAGTATTGGATAGAAAAAAGGCAATATATAAAGCGTTGAAAGGTGCGGAAAAAAACGATATTGTAGTGATAACCGGGAAAGGTGCTGAACCTATTCTAATGACTGCTGAAGGTCCTGCGGAGTGGGATGATAGGCGAGTGGTGAGGGAGGCTTTGGAGGAGATAGAGAAATAAGCTCGCTTAGCGAGCAGAATAAAGAATTAAGAATCGGGAATCAAGAATGGGAATACTGTATGAAAGAATAACGAATATTAAACAGAATTAAAATTTATTTTAAATCTTGTATTCTATATTCTAAATTCTCATTCTTAATTCATAATTCTTTATTCCTAATTCTATTTATGCGCCAAGTGAGCAAATATGATTACTATGCCTAAAAGTGATTTACCTAAAAGTGTCCGAAAACATATAAGACGCGAAAAAGCGCGCATACGGCGTGTGTATTCGGATCCGGAAGAAGTAG
>CAYMUG010000027.1:0-8618 GCA_964393575.1 uncultured Candidatus Saccharibacteria bacterium
TTCATAATTTACTTTTTTATTGTACAGTAAAGCGTGTAGAAAGTCAGCAGCCGAGCAGCAGAACAACCAACTAACAGAAGAATGTAAGAACCGGTCCGTCATTCTGTTATTAGGTTAATCTGTTATTATGTCCAACACAAAAAAGCCAAACTTTTTTATACTAGGTGCGCCCAAATGCGGCACCACTGCTATGAGTGAGTATTTAAAAGATCATTCAGATATATTTTTTTCCGAACCAAAAGAACCCAACTATTTTACGGATTTCGGGAAAAAGAAAAACGGCTATATTTCGGATGAGGATTATCTCGATAGATGTTTCCGAGGATCTGCCGGCTATACAGCAGTAGGCGAGGGCTCTACGCGTTATCTGCGTTCACCCGAATCCGTTCCCGCTATTTTAAAATTCAACCCCGAAGCCAGGTTTATAGTAATGGTGCGCAATCCGGTGGGTATGTTTCATTCTTTATACTACCAGCGAGTATATGAAATGAAGGAAAGCGCCAAGACACCCCAAGAAGCGTGGAATTCGCAGAATCAGTATATAAAAACAGGAAAAGCGTCCGAAGGTGCAAAAAGCGATCCGGAAGCTTTGCAGTACGGGCAAATTTGCAGCATAGGAAGCCAACTGGAGCGCGTATACCAACACGTGCCTAAGGAGAGGGTTCTGGTATCGTTTTTTGACGATTTCAAAAACAACACTCGCAAAGAATACAAACGAGTACTGGATTTCCTGGGTGTAGAAGATGACGGAAGAGAGGAATTCCCTGTACGTCATAAGCGCAAAACTGCAAATTCCAAATTTTTACGTAACTTTATAAAAAAGGGGGGTATTTTAAAACGGAAGCTTGGAATCAAAAAAAGTGCAAGCAACATGCCCGTAATCGGAAAAATTATAAGCGGGTCTGAAGATTTGCCCGCGGACTTTAAAGAGGAATTACTTTCCTATTTTGAAGATGAAATTTATAAACTGGAAAATCTAACCGGACGTGACCTTTCCATGTGGAGGAAAATATAAAAAATATGCCTGATGCAGACATAAAAAAACCTAACCTTTTTATTATAGGAGCTCCAAAGTCAGGAACTTCCGCCCTGAGTGCTTATCTGCGAGAACATCCCGATATATTTTTCTCGGAGCCGAAGGAACTTTATTATTTCAATACGGACTTTTCAAAGAATTTCCGCAAGTATTTAAAAGAAGACGAGTATTTGAATGTATTTAGGGGGGCGGCGAAGTATAAAGCTGTAGGCGAGGGCTCAGTCCATTATTTGCAATCCAAAGAAGCCGTCCCTAATATATTGAAATTTAACCCTGATGCTAAATTTATTGTAATGGCGCGTAATCCTGTGGACTCGGCGCGTTCTATGCACGCGCACCTGTTTCATAAAGTAGCAAAAGAAAATGTACGTGATTTTAAAGAGGCCTGGCGGTTGCGAGAAGAACGTCATAAGGGTAAAAACATTCCGGCAAGTTGCCCCGATCCGAAAATTTTGCATTACGGGGAAATGTTTAAGTTGGGTGAGCAGCTGGAGCGTTTATATAAACACGCGCCAAAAGAAAAAGTTTTGGTTATATTCTTTGACGATTTCAAACAAGATACACGGCGTGAATATAAAAGAGTATTGGATTTTTTGGGTGTGGAAGACGACGACAGAGAGGAATTTCCTGTAATGAACAAAAGCGTATCGGTTGAGTCCGACGCCGCCCTGAAGTCATATAGAACCATAGGAGTTTTGGCGAAAATAAAAACAGCACTGGGTATTCGGAAAAGATTCGGTATTTTGCGGTTTATACAATCTATAATAAAGAAATTTGTACCAAGAAAATCCGAAAAGCAGGAGTTAGATCCCGCCTTCAAAAAAGAATTGATAGAATATTTTTCGGCGGACATAGGCAAATTATCCGAATTAACAAATCGTGATCTCTCTCACTGGAAAAGGGTTTAATATGAATAAAAAGTTTCAAAAATTGATTGTCTGGAGCAGAATTTTGGGCAGGTTAGCGCTCAAGCCGCAGGCGCTCAGATATAAAATAGAAGATTTCCGTTTTCTTTCAGACGAAGACACTATCCGTTTCTTGAAAGAAAACAAGATAGGCATTGTGCGTTTTGGCGACGGCGAACTGAATTTCATAGCGGGGTACCCGGCTATACACCAGACACAAAACGCGGAGCTACGACAAAAGCTGAAAAAAATCTTATCCTCTTACAAAAATCCTAAAAATTATTTGGTTGGCCTTCCATTAGACATTATACTAACCGGTAATTTTAAAGAAAGAAATACATCTTATGAAAATTGGCGGGCTCCAAAGTATGCAGCTTTGCCATTTTTACACAAGGGCGCAACATATGCTCCATATTGCAGTTTTAGGATTGAGGATGTTTTATGCAAAAACAAAGAGCAATATATTGAACGGGTTTTGCGGCTTTTTGAGAATCGGAATATTATATACGTTGGCGGAGCGGATAATTATTCGGAATTCATTTCCCCTGTTAAAACAATTAAAGTCCCTACTAGTGATGCGTTTATAAAATATAATGAAGTTATGGAAGCCGTTAAAAACGAGACAAAAAATTTCAATAATTTACTCGTGCTTATATCGGCGGGAGTGACGGGAACAGCCCTGTCTGCAGAATTAAATAATGAAGGTATTTTAACCTATGATATCGGGTCTCTTTTTAGTCAGCTTAAGAAATTTTAAAACACATTATGGAAAACAAAAGAGAAAAAATTCTATATATAGCACCGGATTATTCCGACAACCCCTTAAAAGCCCGTATTTTAAGGAGAATGTACTTTAACACTACTCCTGATGGTTATTTTGAGGACGCCTTACACTCTGCCTATGAAGTGCACGAATATACAATCAGTGAATTTTTTAATAAAAAAGCGTGGCGAAAACAAAATTTTGATTTTCTCGTTATAAATTATAAAAGCAGTGAAGACCCTCTTGATAAGAGATTGAAGATTTTCAAATCAGTCATTAACACCGCTAAAGTGCCCGCTATTTTATTTATTGGAAGTGACAGAGCACAGGACATACCGAATGATGAAATGTTTGATGCATTTTCTGTTGTCTTTAAGCGGGAACCCTATAGAGATTTATCAAAATATAACATCTCGGAAAAAAATAGAAAAAAGATTTATCCCACGATGCTTATTTGCCCGCTTATTTTCCGGCCTCGTAATGTGTTTGCTAAATTGGCTGCTCCTTTGTTAAAACCCAATATTCCGGCGGAGGATAAAATAAATAAGAATTATGATGTATTTTTTTCCGGCAGGATGGTAAAAAGAAAAAATAATATACGCCTGGATGTATGGAGGCGAGTAGTTGAGGAGGGCTTTGCGGCTTATGGAGGGTTGCAGCCCCGGCCAAAAGATAATGCATTTCCTCCTGAAGATCTTTCTTTAGAAAAGCTCAGTAAGGATGAATATATAAATTCGATGAGGGGAGCAAAAATAAATTTAGCTCTTGACGGCATAGGCGAATTTACATTCAGGCATTTGGAGGTTTGGTGCCTGGGAGAGTTTATGATAAGCAGCCCCACTATACGCGATCTTGATTTGCCGATTCCGGCTAAAGAAGACGTGCATTATGTAAGTTATAACTCTCTCGACGAGCTCGTTGATAAAATGAAGTTTTATATTAATCACAAAGAAGAGCGTGACAAAATTGCACAAAACGGAAAAAAATTATTTGATAGGTGGTATAATCCCGTTGATCACGGCAGATATATTCGTGAAGCAATTTCAACATCCGCACTGAAATAATATGACAACACAAAAAACAAATAAAAAACTTCTTGTAACCGGGGGTGCCGGTTTCATTGGCTCCCACCTCGTAGAATATTTAGTCAATGAGGGCTACCATAAAGTCATTTCTCTGGACAACTATTTCACCGGAAGCAGCGAAAATCACGTGAATGGCGCGCAATATATTAAAGGGGACACAAAGGATATAGATAAACTTATAGATGAGCAGCCGGATATTATATATCATTTAGGCGAGTACGCGCGCGTAGAACAAAGTTTTGATGACATACAAAAGGTATGGGAATTTAATAAAGAGGGAATATTTTCCGTGCTTGAATTCGCGCGTAAACATGGTTCCAAGTTGGTGTACGCCGGGTCCAGCACGCGCTTCGGAGACGGAGGATTGGGACGGGATCAGAGTCCGTATGCCTGGACTAAAGCTACCAATACAGAGCTTGTGCGCAACTATGGGGACTGGTTCGGACTTAACTACGCCATCACTTACTTCTATAATGTGTATGGCCCACGCGAGATTACAGAGGGTCCGTATGCTACTGTTATGGGAATATTTACCCGTCAATACAAAAACGGTGAACCGCTTACTGTGGTGTCACCGGGAACACAGGTGCGTAACTTTACGCATGTTAATGATATAGTGCGCGGCCTGGTGCTTGTTGGTGAACAGGGTTCAGGAGATGAGTATGGACTTGGCGCCGAAAAAGAGTACTCTATACTTGAGGTTGCTAAACTTTTCGGAAGCAATATTGTTATGCTTCCAGCACGAAAAGGCAACAGGATGTATTCTGCTTTAACCACCCAGCGTTCCAAAGAATTAGGATGGAGCCCCGAGGAATCGCTTGAAGATTATATTGAAAGTATAAAAAACGCGCGACCATTCTGAGAAATTTCCAAAAACAGGTGTAAGAAAAAATTTGAAGTTTTTCTTACATTATCAATAAATAAAATTTACAATGAAGATTGCAATTGTTGTCTCCGCTCATATACCAAGCCATTGGGCGCATAGTATAAATACAATGAAGCACGCTAACGCTTTCCGGCAACTTGGGCACGAAGTTCAAGTGTTCGCTCCTTTGCATTTCAAGGAGCACCGAATGCTTAAGCGAATTAAAAGTATTAATAAATTTTACGATATTTCATCTGATATTAAAGTTTCCTTGTATTCAGATTTTTTTCGCTATTTTCGGGATTATCGTATATGGAAAGCGTTTTATAGACGACTCTCCCGTTTAACAGGAGCGCGAATTGAATTCTTTTGGGATCCGGAGAAAAAAATAGCAATAGATATAAAAAAACAGGGATTTGATTTGGTCTATGCCAGAGCTCAGAAAGTGGTGTATTATTTAGCGCGGGATAACGTACCTGTTATTTGGGAAACTCATAATGCCAAAAAACCTGATGAATTTAGGAAAAAGGTGCTAAGTGAGGCAATTGGAAGTGTTAGTTTTCTAGGTATCTCCACGATTTCTGAGAAAATAAAAGAAACATTAGTTGATTCAGGGGTTGCAGCAAATAAAGTACTTGTTCAGGAAGACGCGGTAGAGTTAGAAAAATTTGATGCTGTAAATAAATCAAAAAATGAGTTACGTCAGGAGTTAGATTTACCAACAGATAAACAAATAGTTACTTATTCAGGAACTCTGCGTCCCGGAAAGAATATAGAAGGTATTTTGAAAACAGCTAAGTTAATGGAAAATAATCCGGAGATAGTTTTTTTAATTGCGGGCGGGCCCGAAGAAAGACGTCGTTATTTTGAAGGCATACTTCAGGAGGAGAATATAAACAATGTCCATTTTTTAGGTTTTATCGAAAACAAAAATATACCAAAACTTCTAAAGGCGTCTGATGTACTCATTATGTTATATGATCCGTACGCGGAAAACACTGTTATGGACATTAACACAACGTCACCAATAAAGCTTTTTGAATATATGGCAAGCAGAGTACCTATAGTGACTACCAGAATTCCTACTCTTGAAAAAGTAGTGCGAGATAGGGAAGAGGTGTTATTTGTTCCCCCGAACGATTATAAAGCGACTTCCAAAGCGATAAATAGTATTTTGAAAGATTCAAGGTTACGCGAAGAATTGTCGCGTAATGCTTATAATAGAGCCAAAGAACATACATATAAAAAACGCTGCAATAATATCCTTAACTATTTTTATAAGCAATAAATTATGTGTGGTATTGCGGGACAATTCAAAAAGGAGGGGCGAGTCTTGGAAAGCTCGGGTCGAAATATGGCAAAAACTTTACGCCATCGGGGACCCGATGACAGCGGAATTTCCGTGTTGGAGAACGGGGTTTTAGCCCATCAACGCCTTAGTTTTTTTGATTTGTCTTCAGCGGGTCGCCAGCCGATGTGGGACAAAGAGGGAAGTGTGGCCGTGGTTTTAAACGGAGAAATATACAATTTTAAGGAAATACGCAAAGAACTTTCAGGCACCAACTTTGTTTCGGTAACGGATACAGAAACCATAATATATGCCTATAAAAAATGGGGCCTTGAGGAAACGCTCAAAAAGCTGAACGGCATGTTTAGCTTTGCCCTGTATGATAAAAAAAACAATAAACTGTATTGCGCGCGTGACAGGGTGGGTATAAAACCTCTTGTATATTATTGGAATAATAATAATTTTATTTTTGCGTCGGAAATTAAAGCCATTTTAGAAGCGAATGGCGTGGAGCCGGAGATAAATGAAAAGGGCGTGCTTGATTTTTTTGTTTACAGATATGTGGCAAACCCCCGTACAATATATAAAAATATCTATAAACTTGAACCGGGCCATTTCCTTGAATTGGACATTAATCGTTTTTCCCTAAACAAGTATCAATACTGGAGTTTGCCCGCCAACGGGAACGGAATCGGGAAAGAGGAGGATATAGTTGAGCAAGTTGACACGATTTTGAAAGATGCCGTAAGTTTGCGCATGCGTTCGGATGTGGAGATAGGCACGTTTTTAAGCGGCGGTGTTGACTCGTCTTTAATTACTGCTTTCGCGAAAATACATAACCCAGATATTCATGCATTTACTATTGATTTGCAGCCGAGCCAATACAGCGAAGCGGAATACGCCCGCGCGGCCGCGGAATATTTAGGAGTAAAGCTGCATACAAAAAAAGTGGGCAAAAAAGAGTTTCAGGAAAGTTTTGAGGGTATTATAAATATCCTGGACGAACCCTTTGCCGACAGCTCCACAGTGCCTACGTATATCTTGTCTCAATTCGCAAAAGAAAGCGGTGTTAAGGGTGTTTTATCCGGAGACGGCGGCGACGAGATTTTTTACGGATACAAATGGTACAGAACATTTAATCACTTGAAAAAAATTCCGGATCTGCACTATTTACCCGAATCATTTTTGGTATTTTTAAGTAAGTTTATAATGCCGAGTTTTATAAAATTTACGGCATACAAAAACTCATTTGAAAAATATCGCCGCATAATGCTTAATCGCTTTACTGTTCAGGAGGTAAACAATCTATTTAATTATAATTTTTCAGAAGATAACTCATATTTATACGAAGAAAAAATGGACGCAGAAAGGTTAAACAGCGAAGATCTAAATCGTTTAGACTTCCATACATTTTTAGTTGATGATATTCTGCATAAGGTAGATATAAGCAGTATGGCTAATTCATTGGAAGTGCGAGTACCTATGTTAGATCACAGATTGATAGAATTAATGTTTTCTGTTGCTTTTGACTTGACATACAAAAACAACAAACTTAAGTATATACTAAACAAGGTTGCAGAAAAGTATTTAGCGAGCGAAACAATTAGCAGGCCTAAAAAAGGTTTTAGCGCTCCGGTTATGAAATGGGTGGAAAAAAATTATTATACAGAATTATTGAAAGGTAGTTTGGTTGGTGACGGTTTTGTTAATTCGGAAAATATAAGACACATTCTTGAAAACTCTCAGGATGAGGGCAAGGTTTGGCAAATATATATGTTCGAAATGTGGTATAGAAATTTTATAAAAAAGTAATCTAAAATGTCCCATCAAACTAAAGTTTGGCACAAGAAGTTAGGAGAAGAAAGTGCTGAAAAAATAAAACAATATATAAATTATGAAGAGTTGGAATCTAAAAGCGACTTAAAAATTTTAGATTTCGGATTTGGTAATGGGCGATATATGTATCTTTTTAGGGAGATGTTTCCCTCGGCTGAAATACATGGAACAGAAGTGGACCAAGAGGAGGTTAAAAACATCAAAGCAGATTTTCCATTGGCGCGTACACTCTCTCCATATAAAGCTGTCTTACCGTATAAAGACAATTATTTTGGATTTATATTTTCCTCTAATGTTATAGAACATATTCCGCATAATTTATATTTGGAATATATTAAGGAAATACATAGGGTTTTGGCTCCCGGAGGACAGTTTATGTTTGCAACACCCAATTATCCGTGGAAACGTCTGCAGGATATTAAAAAAGCGCTTAAATGGATTAAGCACCGCAATAAAGATAAGTTTGTTTACTATTTATTTGACGATCCTACGCATGTGAATAAATTAAACTATAAGAAGCTCAGGAACGATATGGATATGTTTAAAAATGTAAAACTTTATCCGACTCAAAGTTTCTTATATAGGCTTACGGGGAAGGAAAAGTTTTCTGATAAAATTATAGGGGTTGCCATTAAGTAAATACTTTTTTAACTCAGGCATTTTGTCCCAAGGAATAAAGAGCGCAAAAAGAATATATTGATCAAAAAAGAATATATTCATACTCAACAATATCATCGTATGCATCCCTAAAAGCCCTATTATAAAAAGAGGGAATATTTTTTTAAGCTTCAAAAGTATTATAAAAATCATACCCACTTCTAAAACAATTGTTAATATTGC
>CAYMUG010000028.1:0-8565 GCA_964393575.1 uncultured Candidatus Saccharibacteria bacterium
ATTTTTGCGCGTTGCCCTGCTTTAAGGCAACGGGGGTTAAACCCCCGTTGCCTTTGGTTTAGCAATGTTGCGGTAATGTGTTTGACTTTTGCCCGCGGGGATGTTACAATGCTCCTGTTCGAGTGTTTCTCAATGGTTTGCTTTTTGCGCCGGAGAGAAGAAAGGTCGCCGGACACTCTCTGGTGCAGAGAGTTTAAATCAATTTTTACCGCGCTTATTTTTTATAATACGCGGTAAACAGTCAAATGAACAAGAAATTATTTGTCGGCGGGTTGCCATGGGCTACCACAGAGGACGAGCTCAACGAAGCTTTCTCTAAGGCGGGCTCCGTGGAATCAGCGGTTATTATAACTGATCGTGCCACAGGACGTTCTAAAGGTTTCGGATTTGTAGAATTTTCCGAAGAAGAAGGAGCTGAAAAAGCTCAGGAAATGTGGAACGGTCAGGAGTTCGGAGGACGAACTCTTACCGTTAATCCCGCACGACCTAAACGAGAAGATAGCTAAATAAAGCTATAAAAAAAACCGCCCCGATTATCGGGGCGGTTTTTTTTATAGCTGCAGCTCTTTTTTTATATTATGTATTTTTTCTATATACTCAACTTTTTCAAACTTTGCTTTTCCGCCTGTGCGCCTTGAAAAACTTTTTTGTTTGCTTTCGAAAAACTGAATAATTTCCGGAGTGTAAATTTTTTCAAAGTTTGCAATCACTTCTTTCGCGGGCTCTGTTTTGTTTTGCGCCAAAAGTGACCGTAACAAATCAAAGTAATAACTCGGTTTGTTGTGAGGGTTGAGTTCCACAGCTTTTTTAAACTGTTTTTCCGCCTCCTTATATTTTTCGCGTTCAAGCAAAATTCTTCCTTTAAGCTGGTAGGCCTCATCAAGCTTCGGATTTTTTTGTATCGTTTCTTCGGATAATTCCTTTGCCGTGTTTAAATTTCCTGCTGAAAAATGTCTTATTCCCAAACGCACCGTGTCTTCGGCGGGCCTGTAAGTATTTGTAGCAACTGCCAAACCCTGTCCCAAAAGAAGCAGAGAAACTACGGCAGCAGTTATTTTAAGCGCTTTGTTTTTCATATAATGAAACTAATATTCCGGCTAAAATCCAGAAAGTTAAGGCATTAGCCGGAAAGTACCAGTCAAAATCCACAAAATTATGCATAAGTGACCCGAATACTCCCGCGAATATAACTACAGCATAAAAATTTTCTCTACGCATTGCTTTTATTCCGCCCCAAATTATAAGCACTGTAAAAGCAAGAAACGGTGTTATGCCAATAACACCTGTCTCGGCAAGCCACTGCACATACTGGTTGTGTGCTCTTCGTGCGAAATTAATAGGACTATCCTGATATTGCGGATAGACATCCTCCCAGGTATTTAAGCCCGTGCCTGTGATAGGGTTATCCCGCCACATTTCCACCCCGTTTTTCCAGAATATCAATCGCCCCTCAGCACTGTTCCCGGTGGTTGTGTCGTTTTTCTCCGCGAGATTACTAAAAGAGGGTGAAGGAGGCGAGGCAATTTCTCCGGTGCGCGCTATAAATAGAAGTCCGGCTATGCCGGCGGTAGCTAATACAACTCCTCCGAGTTTTAAGGCAAGTTCTTTTTTAGGTACCGACCGCGTCCAGTAAAGTAAAGGCAAAAGAGCAATTGCTGTACTTATAAATGCACCTCGTGTTTGCGTTAAGTATAGCGCACCTCCGATAAGTGCTGTCGTCAGCCCTAATAAAATAACACGCGAGCCGTGTTTTTCCCGGATATAAAATCCTAAAGCAATGGGAAGCGAGAAAAGCAAATACCCCGCAAACGCGTTAGGCCAGAAGAATAAAGAGATCATCCGCGGATAAGAACTTCCCGTAAACATATATGCGCCCCATAATACTAACATTGCGGATATACCCACAATCACGCTGAGTATAATTTTTATCTCTTTTTCTTTTAAGTTGAGAGAATATACGGCGTAAAACAAGGAGGTATAAGTAAGTAAAAGCGCAAAAAACCCGAAACTTTTATAGGGAGCTACGGAAAACACTGTACTTAAGAGGGCGCCTAAAATAAAAATTCCCACCGCATATAGAATGTTTCGGGCTAACCCGGGGTTTATCTCTTGTTTTCGGGTAAAAACTGAAAAAGCAAGCAAAAGAGATGTGCCTATCATTGCGGCCGGCGCAACCCAATCCGCCTTACCCCCGGAGAAAAAAGGAGGTAAGGCCAAAAGAAACAAAACTACCCCTAATGTTGTGTATTTTTGCATAACTCAGGATTATTTTAACCCGTCCCTTTATTGCGCGCAATAAAGGGACGGGTTAAAATAAAAACGTATGGTGGAAGTGTTTTTCTCTTACCAGCCCTTATCTTCTTTTACTGATCTGGTTTTACTCCTGGTCCGTACGGTGATCGGGGTAACTATGATGTATTACGGGAGAAGGAAATTTAAAGATTTAAAAAAGAATGCTGAGAACTTTGAGAAGGATATGGGTATAAAGCCCGGATGGTTTTGGGGTACACTAACCGCTATAATGGAAGCCGGCGGATCTCTGCTTTTGATTTTAGGAGTTTTTACCTGGATATGGGCAACCTTGTTTGCGGGACAAATGATTGTAGGCACATTTTTCAAGATAGCCAAGTGGAACAAGCCGTTTACTGACTGGTCGTATGACCTTTTAATTTTGGTATTATCATTGGTTGTTCTTGCTTTCGGCGGCGGTGCATATACTTTGCTATAATTTTTGGCTACAACAAATGATAGATGACAAATAATAAAAACCTGTGTTATCATAAACCATCAGTTATAAGTCATAAGTTATTAGTTAAATTATGAATTTAGAAAAAATTTCAAAAGGCGACAAATTTCCCGAAGAACTAAATGTAATTGTAGAGATTCCCAGGGATTCCTCGGTAAAATACGAACTAGAAAAGGATCCCGGAGCCGTTTTCGTGGACAGGTTTATGTTTACCGCAATGGTGTATCCTGCAAACTACGGCTTTATTCCGCACACGAAAGCTGACGACGGTGATCCAATAGATGTTTTAGTGCTTTCGCCGAAACCGGTACATCCGGGTTCCGTACTCCCGGCGCGTCCTGTGGGAATACTGGAAATGGAGGATGAAAAAGGAGTAGACCATAAAGTGCTTGCTGTTCCTCCGGAAAAACTTGACCCCTGGCACAAAGATGTACAGGATATAAAAGACGTAAACCAAGCTACCCTGGACCAAATCAAACACTTCTTTGAGCATATGAAGGAGCTTGAACCCGGCAAATGGGTTGAGGTAAAAGAATTCCACGGAAAAGAAAGAGCTTTGGAAGAACTAAAAAAATCTGCTTAAAATAGCTTTATTCGCCCTGCCCGGCGAAAGCGGGCGGATTTGTTTTTTTCGGAACAACACAGAATACCATAAAACCGTTTCATATTCATGGCGTCAAATGTCATAACTTGCAATGAAACGGTTTTTTGTGTACTATATTTGCAGCCGAAATGAAGGAAAAAGGAGGTCAGAGTGAGTGATACAAAGGACAACGATCTTGTCTTTGTAGAGAAAGCCGCCTCACCCGTAGTGCTCAGCGTGCCGCATGACGGTTATCAGGCGGGGCATTTTAAAAATATGTATGCTGTTCGGAAAAAGGGCTCAAAAGATAGAGATTTGCGCACCTGGCAGTTAGTCCGCGATATAAACCATCCCACGGAGGCGTCCGATCCGGTGTGTAGTATTGTGCACGGATATATGAGTCGCGATATTATTGATTACAACAGGTCCCCGTCGGAGGACGATGACACGCATGCCTACACTGATAAAAAAGTCAAGCATTTCTACAGCAGGTACCATGAAGAGATTGAGGGATTAATTTTCAATGCTCTTAGACACTTTGGCTGTGCTGTTTTGTTGGACATTCACGGGTTTGCTTCTCGGGAAGATGATTATGATATTATTCTGGGCACTCAACACAGACAAACATGTAAGGTGTATGGTTTTGATATCACCCTTGCTAAATACCTCCGCGAGGCAGGTTACAGTGTTTACCTTCCGGAGGAATACTCCGTTAAGGGCGAACGCTATTCCGGAAGATATACCATAGAACGACACAGCTCATGCAAGAACGACGCGATACAAGTTGAAGTTTCCCCTAAATTTCGCCAAAAAGCTAAAAGTTATGATTCCGAAGAAGCTCTCAAAAGAAGAGAACTTGCCGGTACTTTACGCGATTTTATTAAAGAATATACAAGAGAAAAATGTGGTAAGGCGTAGTAATTATATATTCTTTCCCCCGATGCAAATCGGGGGATTTTTGATAAAATATGAATAATGGACCCTGTTTGAGGATATAATCTCAACGGGCTAAGCATATTAGTTTTAAAATTAATTTCAATCCTTGAGAAGGAATGGATATCGAAACAATAAAAAATAAATTCTGGGCGCTCAGCACACAGGAAGCTTTAACTGAACTCAATACTCAAAAAGAAGGTCTTTCCAAAGAACAGGTCAATTCAAGAAAACAACAATTCGGCCCGAACGAACTTAAGGACGATGGCAGGGTAAGTCCATTCAGAATATTTTTAAATCAATTCAAAAGCCCGCTTATTTTTATACTTATTATAGCGGGCGTTGTAACGGTTTTAGAACAGCAATGGATAGATGCAGGAGTAATTTTTCTTGCGGTATTTGTAAATGCTGCCCTGGGCTTCTATCAGGAAAATCGCGCCGAAGAAGCGATCGAGCATTTACGTTCATATATTAAACAAAGAACAAGGGTAATTCGCGGAGGAAAAGAATTTGAAATAGATGTAAAAGAAGTGGTGCCGGGGGATATAGTACGCCTTGTTTCCGGAGACAGAGTGCCGGCGGATGCCCGAATTTTAACCGTAAACGATTTGACAGTAGATGAGGCAATTCTTACAGGAGAATCGTTACCAATAGATAAAAATACAGAAGAGCTTGCGCAAAGTACGGAACTTGCCGAAAGACGCAATATGGCTTTCGGAGGAACCCAGGTTGTTGGTGGTTCGGCTCTTGCTGTGGTTACAGCAACCGGAGAATATACGGAAATAGGGCGCATTGCTGAACTTGTTGCCGGCACTAAGCGTGAAAAGACCCCTCTCCAACGTTCAGTGAATAAACTCGCCTGGGTAATTGCGGGAGCCCTTACCTTTCTTATAGGAGCGGTTTTTGCTTTCGGAGTTTTCGCGAGAGGGATATCCGTAGAGGAAATGTTTCTGGTTGCCGTAGCCATGGCAGTAAGCGCTATACCCGAAGCTTTACCGATATCTCTTACTGTTATTTTGGCTGTAGGAGTGGAACAGCTCGCTAAACGTAAAGGCGTGGTACGTAAACTTTCCGCAGCAGAATCCCTGGGGTCTACCACAACTATTATTACTGATAAAACAGGCACTCTTACAGAGGCCAAGATGCGCCTTGCAGGAATTTCCACACTTGAGGAACTTTTAAAGGGTAAAAACCAGATTAATCCGGAAAAAGAAGAGATTTCAAAAGAACATGAGAGTATTCTTCGGGCTTCGCTTTTTAATTCTGATGTGGTTGTAGAAAACCCTGAAGAAGTGCCGAAGAATTGGCGCCTTGTTGGCCCCCCTCTTGAACGCAACCTCGTAAAAGAAGCTGCGGAATACGGCATAAGCATTTTAGAGTTGAGGGATCATGTAACATATTCGGAAACTATTCCTTTTAGTTCTGAACATAAATTTTCCGCCTCCTTCGTTTCCGCCGACCGTGACATAAAGTTGGATCTTGAAAACGAAAACTTTTTATCTGTTTTGGGCGCTCCCGATGTGTTACTTAAAAGGTCAAATATGGATAAAGATGAGTACTTAAAAGCGTTGGAAACCGTTGATAATTTAGCCGATCAAGGGAAGCGATTGCTGGGTTATGCTGTAAAACCGGTTTCAGGAAGAGAGGAAGCTGAAGAAATGGAGCCGGAGGACATAAAGGATCTTCAGTTTGTGGGACTCATAGCTTTTTATGATCCGGTGCGCCCTGAAGTGCATGACGCAATGAAAAGGGTAGAAAGTATGGGAGTAAGCGTTGTAATGGCTACCGGAGATTTACAGGGTACCGCGCTTGCCGTTGCCCGCGAACTGGGTTGGAATGTCACGGAACGCAATGTTTTAACAGGCACCGACATAAAAAAAATGAGCGACAAGGATTTAATACGGGACTTGGACCATGTGCGTATTTTTGCCCGTGTTTCGCCTGAAGATAAAGTGCGCATAGCTAAGCTTTATAAAGAAAAAGGGGAGATTGTAGCTATGACCGGAGATGGCGTAAACGACGCCCCCTCGCTAAAAGCGGTGGATATAGGGGTTGCTGTCGGAAGCGGCACGGATGTAGCAAAAGATGTTGCCGACCTTGTATTGCTTGATGACAATTTTGAGACAATAGGAGCCGCAGTAGAAGAGGGCAGACGTATTTTAAGTAACATAAAAAAGAGCGTCATTTATCTTATGTCCGATGCTTTAAACGAAGTTTTTCTTATAGGCGGAGCTTTGCTGGCCGGCCTTCCTCTTCCGCTTACAGCTTTACAAATTCTCTGGGTTAACTTCTTTTCTGATAGTTTACCCGCCCTAACCTTTGCTTTTGAGAAGCATTATGACAAAAGCGTTCAGAAACCCGGCAAGGGTAAAAACCGCCTTCTGGATTCGGAGGTAAAACTCATGATTTTGGGTATAGGAACCGTAGTCAGTGCACTTCTTTTTGCTATGTATTGGTTTTTATTGAGACATGGTTTCGATACCGGTTTAGTACGTACGTTTATATTTGTATCATTCGGCGTTTATACAATATTCCTTGCTTTTCCCCTTCGTAGCTTAAAGCAAAGTTTACTTCAGTATAATCCCTTTAGCAATAAATGGATGAATTTAGCCGTTCTTTTCGGAGTTATTCTGATGGCTGCCGCTGTTTATGTTCCCTTTTTGAATAATGTGCTTGACACCTCACCTCTTCCTCCGCTTTGGGTTGCCGGCCTCATAGGTTGGGTTGGAGTTAATATCTTTGCGGTAGAGCTAACTAAAAAGCTTTTCCGCAAACGAAATTCGTCCACCTCCGCTAACCGGCTAAAAGATAAAGAAGATAAGAGTTAAATAAAATTATAATGACTGAAATTGCATTAAACGTTGTATATTTAGTTCTGGGAATAGGTGTTCTTATACAAACGGGTGGTTACGTAGTTAAATCATTATCACGCATAGCAGAGTTTCTGGGAGCATCGGAATTTACTATTTCTTTTCTGGTAATGGCTTTTGCCACCAGCTTGCCTGAACTTGCCGTGGGTATTAACGCAGGTATCACAGAAACCGCTCAAATTTCCTTGGGGAATATTGTGGGTACTAATATAGTGAATATAACTTTGGTAATGGGAGCTATAGTGTTAGTAGCGGGGAAGGTGCGAATGACTGATTACGGACAGTTTATAAGCGATCGCTTGTTTAATTTCGTTCTTATAATGTCTCCCGTTATATTTATTGCGGACGGAGTGCTCTCTATGGTTGATGGGGTTGCCCTTTTATTTTTGTTCACTTGGCAGGTAACACGCCTTTTGAATATAAGGGAGCGTTTGCGTGAAAGAACACTTACCGTTCGCAGAGTTAAAGAAAGATTCGGAGAGGCTATGGAAGAGACAAAGGAGTTTTTTAAGAATATTTTAATTTTTTTGGTGAGTGTAGTGTTTTTATTGGTCTCTTCGTATGTAATAGTATTTAGTGCGAAGAATATTTCTTTAGTTTTGGGACTCCCCGAGCTTTTAATCGGCCTTTTTGTTGTGGGTTTAGGAACAAGTTTGCCGGAAATTGTTTTCGGTATACAAAGCGCGTTATCCGGCAGAGGGGGCATGTCGTTGGGTAATATTTTCGGTTCTTCTGTTATGAATGCCACTCTTGTTTTGGGAGTTACAGCCGTTTTGGACCCTATACAACTTAACGGAGAGGTGTCTTTCTGGATAAGCGCGTTTTTTATGGGTGCGACAATGCTTCTTGCTTATCTATTTTTAAGGACAAAAGATTATCTTGAACGTAAAGAAGGGGTATGGCTCATTTTTGCCTATGTTATTTTTATTCTTGTTCATTTAAGTTATAATATATTTTAAAATTAATTTTATAATGTTATAATTCAGTCATATGGGTAATTCAACAAAAATTTCAGCAATCATTGCAGTTGTTGGGGGTCTTCTCCTTATAGGTGGAGGTGTATTTTTGGTTCTTAACGGCGGAGAGGATACCGAAACTCTTGAAGACATGCAGGAGAGTACAACCACAACAGTAGAAACTACAACCACAACCGAAGATGAGGCAACCACTACTGAAGAGGAAACAGAAGAACCTTCAGAAGATACCGGTGATACAGGTATGGAAACTGATACCGAGGAAGAACAACCTCCTCCTGAAGACGACAGCACAACCCAGGAAGAAGAAAATACCGTAGATGAGGAAGAAGAACCTTCTACAGTTTCCTACACTATAGTCGCTGACGACGACTCGTGTACGGTTGATGGAGAGGACTGCACAGATGCGAATATGGACTCTCCCTTAGTAGCAGAGGCCGGCTCCACCGTTACACTTAC
>CAYMUG010000029.1:0-8516 GCA_964393575.1 uncultured Candidatus Saccharibacteria bacterium
ATTCTTGATTCCGTTATTACTCTTTAAATACCCAAAACTTATATCCGACAAAATTCCACACAAGAGAAAACAATATGCCTATAAGTTTTCCTATGTTAGCCCAAACAGCATCGGCAATACCGGCCTGGGGACCAATAATATTAACTATGAAGGATGCGGCACCCGCATTTAAGCCAAGCCCAACAACGCTGACAAATAAAAACTGGGCAAATTCCTTAGTGTTTTCCCCGCTTTCATCATTAAAAGTCCAAAACTTATTCCAGAGGTAGCTGTTTACTACTGCCGCTACAAAAGATGTGCCTGCAAATACTACAAAGAGGGCTCCCCTTGAGATTCCTGTGGCTAATATTAAAAGATTTAATACCCCAAAATCTATAAAAGTATTAAGCGCTCCTACAAGTGCAAATTTTGCTGCCTGGTATATAGAGCGAAGCTTTTTATTTATTATATAAGCTATATACAACCCGGCCACGGACAGCACCGGGAGCACTGCAGCCATAAGAAAAGCTGTGGAAAGTGAAGCAAGGTTTTCTGCAAGACCCCCGGGTATAGGGAGCTTGGGCGCATTGACGCGCACCATAACAAAAAGAAGCCAGGAAACAGCTTCTCCTATGATGGCGGCGGATAAAACGTCTTTAGCCGAAAACTGCACTTTTTTGTATTTGGTTTCTTTATTATCCATATTATTATTATATCATAATATTGTTATGTTATAATACAAATATGAAAAATGTCGCCAAAACAATTCTAAATCCTTCTAATGCGACAGTAGTGGCCTTACTCTTACTTGTGTTTATGGGCGGGCTTATGTTGTATGAAGCACGTGCTGACACAACGACCTTTGATGAAAGTGCTCACATAGGTGCCGGATATTCATATGTAGAAAAACTGGATTACCGACTTAATCCCGAACACCCGCCGCTTTTAAAGATGATTAGCGGTGTTCCCCTGCTTTTCATGGATCTTAACTTTCCGGACGATGCAGAGGTATGGGAAGGCGTTAACGAACAGTGGGTCATAGGTGACCAATTTCTTCATTTTTCCGGAAACAATCCCGTTGCTATAACTTTCTGGGCCAGAGTGGGTTTGATTTTGCTTGCCTTAGCACTCGGCGGCTTTATTTATAAATGGACGAAAAAACTGTACAACACACGGGCCGCATTATTCGCATTAGCGCTGTTTGCATTTTCTCCTGCATTCATAGCTAACGGCCATTATGTAACTACTGATGTGGGAGCTGCTTTCGGTTTTGTTGTATCAACATTCTTCTTATTTAAATATTTAAAAAACCAAACAAGAAAAAACTTAATATTAGCGGGCGTTGCGTTCGGTATAGCACAGTTAATTAAATTTTCGTTAATTCTGCTTTTGCCGTTTTTCACTGTTATCGCAATCCTTTGGGTATTCTTCAGAGAAAAACCGCGCAAACTTATATCCAAAGAAAGCGGAGGGCTCCTTCTAAAATATCTGGGTAAACTTATTCTTATAGGATTAATAGGGCTTATTGTGATATATCCCTTCTATCAGATTGCAGTCCTAAACTATCCGGCAGCAAAACAGGTCAATGATACCGCAGCTCTACTGGCACCAAGCCCTGTTCCTCCATTGGCCGATGCAGCAGTGTGGATGGCAGACAAGCCGGTGCTTCGCGCTTTCGGACATTTCTTTACGGGCCACCTAATGGTATTACAGCGGGTTTCTTTCGGGAACACTGTTTATTATATGGGACAGGTTACCAGTGAAGCATTTCTGAGCTACTTCCCCGTAGTGTTTGCGCTGAAAGCACCAACTGCCCTTCTTGTGATGTTTCTCGTGGCTTTCGTATTTTTAATACGATCAACCCGGGAAAAGCTAAAACTGCATACAAAACGCTTAGTTAAACTAAAAGATAAGATCACAAAAACGCGTGAGCTTGCCTCCCGTTTTATATCCGAGCACATCGTAGAGGTTTCATTGGCATTCTTTGTATTTATGTACTGGCTGAGCAGTATATTCAGTAATCTGAATATAGGGTTGCGGCATGTTTTACCCACATTTCCTTTTATCTATATTCTTCTTGCAGGCATTATGCGCCATTGGATTCACCAAAGAAAAAAGGAGGGTTTTGGAAAAATAAAGGTTCTTCTTGGCTCTATATTAAGCAGGTGGGCGAAAATAGTAGTGATAAGTTTACTTACAGTATGGTATGCATTGGGATCTCTCTCTGTATTTCCTCATCACATTGCGTATTTCAATGCGTTGGCCGGCGGTCCTGAGGAGGGACATAAATACGTTGTTGACTCTAATCTGGACTGGGGGCAAGATTTACGCCGTCTTGCGGATTTTGTTGAGAAAAATAATATTGAAAATATAAAACTCCACTACTTCGGCGGAGGTAATCCTGAATATTACCTTGGTGAAAAATATGAATACTTTGATCCCTTTAAAACAGAAAGATCGGGTTGGATAGCCGTCTCCGCCACGCTTCTCCAGGGAGGACGGGGTAAAGCAGTAAAAGGATTTGACCAAAGTACCACTCATTTTATGTGGCTCAATAAACACAAGCCCGTGGAGGTGATAGGTCATTCAATATTTGTTTATAATATTGATTAGCAATATAAACACAGGCCGAAGGGCCTGTGTTTTATAAAGGAAGTACACGATTAAATCCAATTAAGAAAACTCAGAGTTTTCGCACGAATAGATCCCGCCAACGCGGCAATAAGATCTTTCTCTCTTGCGTCCTGGGGCAAGTCAATAAACGCAACATCAGAAGCACTGATCGAAGCAAGGTTATATTGAGCTAAAATTAACTTATCTTTCTCCTGGGTTTCATTGTCCATTTCGGTAGAGGATAGATCCACGTACGCCTCTAATGATAATATTGGCGTTGCGTACTTTACATTGACTTCTGCCAATGTTCTTTTTTGAGGCGAAAATTCACCCGGCGGCGGAATTGCCGAAACAACACCACTTCTTGTAGCTACAGTATGATCAAACCCTGTCGGCAATATACCAAACAACTTTTGACTTTGTGCTACAAATGCCTGGAACTGATTTGAAGCGGTTTCCGTGTCAAACCCCGGGTACAGTACTGACATTGATTCTTTATATTTGCTCATTATAATTATTGCCCTTCGATTAGCTCTACGCCTATCCAGAAAACCTTTAATCAACCTAACAAAAAACAAGAGGGCTAAAAATCTTTGCAATGAACGCACTGTATGCAATACTCCGGAATCCATTATTCTCACCTCCTTATGCGTATGAAATGTACGGTATCTTATTTAAATTATGTAGTATTTCACTGATAGTGTAAAGAGGCATACCCTGAAAGTATCACATATAGTGTTGATAAAAAACCATATAATATTTAACCCTATCAATATTGATATTATAAATTTGAGTAGTTCCTGGAGTTTTATACTAAACTACAAGACAACAGGGGTTTAACCCCTGTTGTCTTGAAACAAAAATGCTGTAATTAATTACAGCATTAACTACGTGGTTATTTAATCCTGAGTGGTAGTGGTGGAAGTTGTATTAACAGGCACCTTCGGCTTATCTTGTTGATAGCGATAAAACGCTTTATTCCCCAGACGAAGGTCTATATACTCAAGATCAGCTATTCTCCCCTCAATCTCTTGGCGTAACACAAGAGCTAAATTTTCAACTTGTTCTACAGGGTCTCCGTTAGAAGAAAAATACACCTCCCAATCATTAAAACCCGCGTGTACTTCATCCTCAAATAATTTTATATAAAACGGTTTTTTGTACCCTTCTTCCATATATTTAACCAATTCATCAATATATTTCATAGTTGAATCCTGCAAAACTTTGGCGGGTAAATTATTCTCATTCCTCCTATTGTCATATACCGGCACAAGCAGACCTCCGCGCACAACTTCCGGAGCTTCTTTATATATAACACCTTCTGTGTCATAAAAAAAACAATCCTCTTTAGAATTACACCATACCCCTTTTTGCTCTCTTTCTTCTGCAGATATTAAAATTTTCTCGGGAGGTGATTTTTTAATACTTATATTTTTAATTGAAGGAAACTTTGTAGCAAGACGTTTTTTAAATCTTTCATCGGAAAATACAAAAATATTAGATCTACTGAAAACAATAAACTTCCTCTCCGCTGACCCGTCTTTATAAAACCCGATAACCTTCTCCTGTAAAGCAGAATTCACACCTCTAACTTCCACTTCTTGTATTGTAAAGACAGACGAAAAGAATAGCCAATAAGCTAATGCTGCAACAATAAAAATAATAAAATATATATAGAAAGGTATTTTCTTTCTCTTTCCCTCCCCCTTTTTCTTGCGGGAAAATAAAACCCTCCGACGAAATTTAGAGGGTTTGCTTGGAATTACTAAGCTTCCATTATTATTTGGTTTTTTATGTTTTGGAGGCATAATATTAACCGATTTTATTAAATCCGGTATATTTTTGCAGGGCTTCGGGTATATGTACAATTCCATCCTTGTCCTGATGGTTTTCCAGTATGGAAATAATGGTTCTGCCTATAGCAAACGCAGTCCCGTTGAGAATGTGGACAAAATCTTTTTTATCGCCTTCCTTATATCTTACATTAAGCCGACGCGCCTGAAAATCGGTGGTATTACTTGTAGAGTGGGTTTCGCGATATTTGTTTTCTCCGGGAATCCAGCTTTCAATATCAAATTGTTGGGCAGCAGGAAAGCCCATATCACCGGTTGAAATAGCTACAACCTGATAGGGAATCTCTAATGCCTGCATCAGCTTTTCCTGAATGCGAAGCATAGTTTCGTGTTCTTCTTTGGATTTTTCCGGAGATGCAAATGAAACCATTTCTACCTTATCAAACTGGTGCACCCGCAGTATGCCTTTTGTATCTTTCCCGTACGACCCCGCCTCTCTTCTGAAGCATGTGCTGAATGCTGCATACCTTCGAGGCAAGTCCTTGGCATCAAGGGTTTCATCTTTATGCATAGGCACGACCGACTGCTCGGAAGTGCCCACTAAGTACATATCATCTTTTTCTATATAGTAAAGATCTTCCGGTTCTTTCTCCAGGTAGCCCAATGCTTTCATGGTTTCTGGGCGCACCATAACCGGAGGCACAATTCCGGAAAAATTCTCTTCCTTAACAACATCAAAAGCGAAGCGCACCAAAGCAAACTCTAAAAGAGCTGCTTCATTTTTTATATATCCGAAACGTGTGCCGGAAACTTTTGCGGCACGTTCAGTATCTATAAGGTCGTGTTGTTGGGCAATTTCAAGATAACTTTTTGGTGTAAAATCAAAATCCGGTTTATCACCAACTGTGCGCAGAACTTCGTTAGCGCTCTCATCTTCTCCTGTGGGCACTTCCTCATAGGGTATATTGGGAAGAGAAGAAAGTATGGAATCCAACTTCTCCTTTAATTTCTGGAGATAATTTTCCTGGTCCTGAAGAGCGGTTTTGAGATTTGATGCCTCCCGTAAATGTTCTTCGCGTTGTTCGGAGTTCATATCCTTAGAGAGAACTTGTGATACCTGATTCCTCTCTGCACGAAGAGATTCCGCATCCTGTAATGCTTTTTTATATTTTTCGTTGACATTAATTAATTCATCTATATCAATATCTTCACCCCTATCGCGCAATCTTTTTTCAACTAATTCTCTGTTTTGAATGATATATTCAAGAGAAAGCATAATTTTGTTCGGCGAAGCAGGATACAGTACTGTACCCTGCTTCGCCTCACAAAAAGAATAAAGAATTGTGAATCAAGAATTGTGAATTATTGCGCTTCGCGCAATTGTTTGTGCTGCGATTGCTTTTTAATTCTTTATTCTATATTCTGTATTCCCATTCTTTATTCTTTATTCTTAATTCTTAATTCTGCGAACGGAGTGAGCTTAAAAAAATGAATCCACATAATATTGAGCTCCGTCCGCAGCGAAATCATCAGCCTGCTGTTTTGTTTCAAATTCTTTTTCCCATGTTATCGGACCATCTTCTTCATTCATAGCTTCATCTAAAGGATGTATAAAAGCACGCGCGACCCACATACCGGTTTCTTTATCCTGGTAAGAGTCGGCGGTTATATTATATCCTCTGTATTCAAGTCTCTCCATATAAAATTTATTTTATTATTGTACTTCGGTCGCTTCACCTTCTAATTCATATCCGGCTTCTTTCCAGCCGGAAAGACCTCCTTCGTAGTCAGCAACGTTAGTATACCCGGCTTCTACAAGCTTTTGTGCAGCCGCCGGAGATGCCTGACACGTAGGGGATGAACAATATACTACAATCTCGGCACCCTTATCGCCTCCGGTTAACTCTTCCATTTTTTCCAGAAAATCGGGTTGGTTAACATCAGCGTGTTTTGAGCCCGGAATGCGCATTGCATCAAAAGATGATTTAGCAAGTACATTCACAAGAAGAAAATCTTCTCCGTTATCTAATTTTTGTTTTACCTCTTCCGCGGAGGTAATTGTTTTGTAATCTTCAGGCATAGGTTTTGCTTGTCCCGCACTTTTATGCGAAGCATCAAGGTGCGGGGTTCGGCTCCGCCTCACAAAGTAATAATGCGAATGATACTAATTTTTATGCGAATGATACGAATTGCTTTTGGTTTAATTCGCGGCATTCGCATGCCTGTCTGCTAAAGCGAGGCGGCGGGCAGGCATTCGTTGATTCGCATTATTACGAGCGGAGCGAGCTTAATTAATTATATAATTTTTACGTTTTATTGTAACGGCGCGAACGGTTCGGGGCCATTACCCATATGATCATCTACAAATCTCTCTATCCTTGACTCATTCCATTCATCAAACTTATCCAGATACTCCCATGCGGTTAAGGCGTAACGCGTTTCCATGTCATTGTAAGGAAGCGCCAAAAACTTTTCTCCGCCGTAACGATTTTCTGTTAACTCCTGCACTCGTCCAATATCCTCTTCACTTAAAGCGTCCTTTTTATAATAAAGTACTATTGCTCCGTGTTCTAAGCTATGTACGGCATTGCGCAAATTCTGCGGGGAGTCATAAAAACCGGAACTCAGCGGACTGGCGGCGTGCTGTCCTCCTGTGGGCGGGTTGGTAGTCCAATCCTGCGGTTCAGCATCGGGGCCAATATGAGTCCTGCCCTGAGCCTGATGACGCTCTCCGGCTAATTCTTCGGGGCTGCTTGACCTAAGTACAAAAAACAATAGGACAGCAAGTAAAATAACAGAACCCCCTATCACTCCGGTCCAGGTTAAAATTTTTTTTCTTTTTTCTTTTTTAACCTGCTCTCTTTGTTCTGCTTTTCTTTCTTCTTTTTTTTGTTGACGTTCTTCGTAAGATTCTTTTGACATATGTTTTGTTCGGCTACGCCTCACAAACACGCGGAATAAACGCGGAACTTAATGCATATCGCGGAACTAAGCTGAAAAATTCCGTATATGTTCTGTGTATGGTTCCGCGTAGTTCAGCGCTTGCAAGCGAAGCGTAAGCTGAGCTTAATTATATTTTATTCTACCCAAATTTAACTTTTTATACAACCTGAATCTATATATGCCCTCCCTCGCAACCTCCAAAAGTAAAGGCATAAAAGCGAAGGTTTGCCGATTTAGTATAAAATCTTAATTCCCCTTCGTGAAATGCATCGGCACTCACTACATTGTACATTTTAGGATTGGAAACGTACATAATAGTTTCTCCGTTTTCTTCTTTTATATCCTTTCCTCTGGCTTCTGGCGGCACAGGCTGACCGTTTAATTCTACTTTAACAGTACTGCTTTCTTCCGCAGAATTACTTTCTTTCCCTTCGGCGCTGGCAACTAAGTTTACTGTTATTGCCTGATAATTTATCTCCAAATAATCGATATAATTTTCTGTGTTTGCGGTATGAGTTATATACTCATCATATCTTTCCCATACCCCTTCATAATTCCAGGTTTCTCCGGGTGCCCCGCGCAAACTCCCTAAATATGTTTCCGGAGTCGTTGGATAACACACTTTTCCTTTCTCTTTTTTGGCATCTTCGGAGACATTCGGTAAATCCAAATCGTTGCTATGAATTTCTTTAAGAGTTTCCTGTATTTTAAGCTCAGTTTCTGCGTATCCTCCCTCGCCTTTATGATCATATATAACCTTTCCTTCCGTATTTATGAGAAACTTTCTCGGCCATACATTGTTTGACCATAAATTCCAAACCTGATGCTCCGCATCAACAACAACCGGGTACTCTATGCTAAATTCATTTATAGCTTGTTTTATATTATCCGTATTCTTTTCAAAACCGAATTCCGGCGAATGCACGCCTATTATAATCAGACCTAAATCTCTGTATTTTTCATCCCACTCAACTAAATAAGGAAGAGTCCTGATACAGTTAACGCAGGAATAAGTCCAGAAATCAAGAAGGACTATTTTGTTGTCTTTATTAAGATTTTTAATTTTAAGAGGTTCACTATTTAGCCATTCTAAGTCATCCGGAAATTCCGGTGCGTTACTTCCCTCCCAATTTTTCTCTGAGGTAAAAGGCATAATTTTTGCTTGTCCCGCACTTTTATGCGAAGCAT
>CAYMUG010000030.1:0-3929 GCA_964393575.1 uncultured Candidatus Saccharibacteria bacterium
TCCCATATCTCCGGCTCCCCTTCTTTTTTCAGCCAATACCACCATTCCGCTCCCCATAGATAAACTTCATCAAAACCCGTATTTTTCGCGAACTCAATATGTTTTTTAAACCGCGCGGGGTCCATAGTTTCGTAGTCGCCTTCTACTGACCCCGTTACAGGCCAGGGTTCCGCCTGAAACTCTGATGCAATTACTTTTTTCCCGGGATACACCAAATGAAGCAAGGAGGTCTTTCTCTCATACATTACAGAAGAGAAAGGATATTTTATAAGACCAAAGGGTTCTTTGTTTATAAATCTATAAATTGAAACTCCTATAATGTCAGCGTCATCCGCGACACCAAACCAAAAAGAACCCTGCCCCTCATCGCTTAAAATAACGGGGCGTGAAGGGTCAAGTTTTTTTACAAGTTCAACCTCCTTTTCTAACCAGTTACTGTTGTAATAAGAGCAATTACCGAAATCAACATACGGCTCGTTTTCCACCTGCCACGCTACAACTGTAGGGTTGTCTTTATAGTGACTTACGACATTACGTATCATTTGAAATGTTTTTTGGCTTCTTGAAAGTGTATTCAATTCCCTATAGCCGTCCGGTGTTCTGCATTCAGGCCAGCGGGGCAATTTTCTTCCTACAACCAATATAGCTTTACCCCCTCTTTCCTCCAGGCGATCCAACTGCCAGTCCCAGGGTTTAAAGTTATAACTTTGTTTGCTTAAGTCCGGCTGCAGCTCGTCCCAATATATAGGGATACGTATACGGCGCACACCCACATCGTCCAAAAGAGCAAGATAAGTTTCCTTCCAGTCCAATCCCAGCTCTTCAGCGCGGGAATGACCGAAAGTTATCCCCCACTTTACGTCCTTTTTTTCCGCCGAGCCGAAATTAAGCCAACCGTAAAAAGCTACAAGAGCAGCGTAGATAATAATAAGGACGGCAAAAAATATTTTTAGAAACTTATGCATATAAAAATGATCAATACTCAATAACCAATAAACATTCAAGTGGGCAATTACCAATTAAAAATTATGATATTGGCCATTGATTGAAAGTTGGTCATTGGTCATTGAAAATTTCTTTAGCCATATTCCAAAATTCAGGATGTCCTTGCTGCTTAGCCCAATACCACCATTCACTCCCCCAAAGGTAGAATGTATCTATTCCTGTTTGTTTTGCAAAATTAATATTGCGACGGAATTGTTCAGGGCTCATTGTGCGGAATTGTTCTTCAAATGAATGTTTGCTTATGGGTAAACTTGTAACCCAGGGTTCGGCCTGCAGCTCGGTTACAATTACTTTTGTATCGGGTTTCCACAAGTGCAGTATATCCACTTTTCGCGCGTAGAAAGAGGGGTCAAAAAACCAATATTTTATAAATCCGGCTTTGGGGTCGTGAATAATTCTGTAAAGCGTGCTGCCTACAATATCGGCGCGCTTGCCCGCCTCATACCAGAAAGAAAACTCTCCGGTGTCGGTAATTATAATTGGTCTTGAGGGGTCCAACTTTTTTACCAAATCTATTTCTTTGTCTAAAAGATCGGGAGAGGCATCGGGGCATTCGCCGAACACCAAAAGCGGCTCGTTTTCCACCTGCCACGCTATAACGGTATCGTTGTCTTTGTACCTATTTACTACGGTAGTAAGCATTTCAAGAAGTTCCTGCTGAAATTGCTCTCCGCGGGGATTTGCCTCCAGCCAGTCGGGAGTTCGGCATTCAGGCCAGCGGGGCAGCTTAAATCCTACAACTAAAATTGCCTTGCCTCCTCTCTTTTCCAATTGCTCCAGCTGCCAATCCCATTCTTCAAAATTAAAGTTATCATCCTCCGGTTCAAGTTCATCCCAGTACACAGGAAGGCGGAAACGCCTTACACCTAAATCATCCAAAAGAGCCGTATAAGTTTCTCTTCCGTCCATTCCCAAACTTTCAGCTTGTGAGTGACCATATGTTACACCCCATGTTATATCTTCTGCCGGCCCGGGTTCCCCGAAAGAAAGCCAACCAACCAGAGCAACAAATAAAGCGTATAAAACCAGTATTACAGCAAAAAATATTTTTAGAAATTTGTACATGATTTTGCCTGTCCCGCACTTTTATGCGAAGCATCAAGGTGCGGGGTTCGGCTACGCCTCACAAAACCGTAATCCGTAATTAGTAATTAGTAATCCGTACGGAAAAGCGCCGAAGGCGCTTTAGTTTTTTGCCTGCTACCGATTTTTATACCGATTGGCATGCAGGCGGGCTTATTACTTATTATTCACATTTTAACACACTGCGATATTCATCTTTATATGCTCCCCACAAAAACAAAACCCCCGCCCGCAAGAAGCGGACAGGGGGTTGGGAGGTTCAGGGGGCAGCCTGACGACTGCAGCTACACGGGAGAGCGCAGCAGGCGACCTCCGGAACGGAACGAGGAGTCGAGCCAGCCGAAGCCCAGGCGCCACCGCTCGCCGTGCCAGCTGAGGTCCGGCACGTAGCGGATGCCGTCGGGGCGGCGCCAAACAGTTCCCGGAAAGACGAGATAGATACCTCGCCACTCCTCCGGAATCTCCTCATGGTGATCTAACAGCCACTCGGCATGCTTTTGGCCGAGGTTGGCATTGAGGAGTTTGGCGCGCCTGGCCAGTTCTTCTCCACTCACGCTCTGTTCATCGTCGTTGAGAAAGTTGGCGAGCCCGAGCTCAATGATGCTCCGGATGGCGGGGTTGAACCCGACATCGCTCTCAATACTCCACCCTCGCTCCTTGGCCATGTCCCGCTTGAAGCGGGATTCTCCTCGCAGGAACTCCTGCAGGCGGTCTTTGGTGATTCGCCCAGATTCCATCTGGGCGAAAAATTCCTTGAGCTGGGCGGGCGTCGGGGTGTCCGAGGCCCAACCAGCGGCATGCGACTTATTCATCGCAGGCCTCCTCTCTCCACCTTTTCGGCGGAATACACTACCGGGACCTTCCCGATATTGCGCAGTGTTATACCATTTTTTGATATATGTTACAAGGGTTAAACTGTGTAAGTATTAAACATAGTATAGAACATTAAAGTTTCTCTTTTCCGGCCTCAGCAAAAACAAAACCCCCGCCCGCAAGAAGCGGACAGGGGGTTGGGAGGTGCAAGAGGGAGATCTGCCGGCGGACGAAACTACACGCGAGGACGCACCAGACGAGCACCGGAGCGGAGTCGGATGTCGAGCCAGTGGAAGTCCAGGCGCCACCGCCGGCCGATCCAACCGAGGTACGGCACAGGGCGGTGGCCGTCAGTGCGGCGCCAAACAGTTCCCGGAAAGACAAGAACGACACCTCGCCACTCCTCCGGAATCTCCTCATGGTGATCTAACAGCCACTCGGCATGCTTTTGGCCGAGGTTGGCATTGAGGAGTTTGGCGCGCTTGGCCAGCCCGTCGCCGCTCACGCTCTGTTCATCGTCGTTGAGAAAGTTGACGAGCCCGAGCTCAATGATGCTCCGGATAGCGGGGTTGAACCCAACATCGCTCTCGAGAGTCCACCCGGCCTCCTTGGTCATGTCCCGCTTGAAGCGGGGCCGGGGAAGCTCACCTTCCGCGACGAGCTGGAGGGCACTCATCGTGTCCTCGTAGGGCAGAGTACCCTGGTCCACACGCCGGGCGACCTCATCAAGACGCCTGCGCAGTTTTCCGTAACGGTCGTCTGACACTGAGCGCGTCATGACAACCTCCTTTCTCTGTCATAGGCGATATATGCCTACACTACCGGGACCTTCCCGATATTGCGCAGTGTTATACCATTTTTTGATATATGTTACAAGGGTTAAACTGTGTAAGTATTAAACATAGTATAGAACATTAAAGTTCAAAATTTTCGCGATCGCGAAAATTTTGAACTTTAGATTATTTGGCTTTCAATTAAAGTTTCTCTTTTCCGGCCTCAGCAAAAACAAAACCCCCGCCCGCAAGAAG
>CAYMUG010000030.1:4029-8346 GCA_964393575.1 uncultured Candidatus Saccharibacteria bacterium
GCCTCAGCAAAAACAAAACCCCCGCCCGCAAGAAGCGGACAGGGGGTTGGGAGGTTCAGGGGGAGGGCTACACGGCTACTCGCAACGGATTACTTCTTGGGGTTGAGGCAAGTAACGGACCAAGGAATCGGGGGAGCCAAATCCGGCGTCAATAGGAGTGTGATCCAAGTGCCATTCCCTATTGGACCAACAGAGGAATGGTACAGCGCTTATTCCGCTGAAATCGCCCCGTATGCTTCCCGGAAATATAAGACAACTATCTTGCCAGCTCTCGGGAATCTTGTGCTGGTTATTCAACAACCAATTGGCGCACTCATAGGATAGGTCAGCTTTGAGGAGCTTGGCACGCTTGATCAACTCATCACCATGCACGCTCTCTTCGTTATTATAAAGGAAGTTGACGCGTTCCAGCGCACCGCCCCCGAGAGGCCACTCGTACTTCATATCAACGGCAAGAAACCAAAAGTACGGGGGCCACGACTCGTCAACCGGATAGATGGTAATGTTGCAGCGGCGGGAATTGGGCGGGAAATCCGGAATGATGACCGGAACGACGCGATAGCCATAGCGCTTAAAGCACTCGGAGCCGAGAGCAGCGCACGGCAACGAATCCTGTATGATCTCCGGGTACTTCGCCCAGAAAGAGAAGAGTTCCCAAATGTTCGCGTGCCGCATGCCTTGATCTTTCAAGTCCTTATTGATCTCTTCTGCAGTCATTTCCCTGTTGTACCTAAATAGATGCAGGGTGGATTTCTTTACGTCCTCTTGGATATTGTTACCACAAAAAGAGCAAGCGGCCTTAACCGGGAAGTTTTCATCAGTGATAAGCTCGTTCGTCCATCCGTGCTCGCACTGTTTGAGTAAACCGGAAACCTTTTCCGCGTAGTCCACATCAACGGTAACCACCGGGTGACTTGTTATTGAAAGAGTCATTGCAAACCACTCTCCTCTCTATCTCAGTAGACAACTTCTTTACACCGGACCTTCCCGATATTGCGCAGTGTTATACCATTTTTTGGCAAGTGTTGCAAGATTTGCGAATATCAAATTCAACAAATAAGTGCAGCACTTGGGTTTACCTTAACATCCAGTAGCATACAAACGATCGTTTGCTTACTAAAAACGGCTAAATCATAGATTTAGCCGTTTTAAACAAAAAGCGGACACCAATTTCGGTGTCCGCAGAGCGGAAAGTTTAAGCCAAAATTCTAATATAATTTTCCGATAATAGAGTGGCGTGACAATCATTTATTTGCAGCAAGAAACCCGAAAAGCGAACTCCAACCGGAGTTAGCCAAGTGAAGACGTACATCACAATTGCCGGAATAACCGAAGAGACATGGGACGTAGAGGTTCCCGTCACAATCTTCGTGCTCGGAGCCGAAAGCGGCAACCGGGAAGGGCTGCGTCCGGATATCGTAAAACTGAGCCCCGAAAATCAACAGCTCCCGAATGCCGGCGGGTCGCAAATCATTTTCATTCATATATTCTTTCATTTTCTCTGAGGTTATATTCTTTTCACACTTAAGGAGATGCAAGGTAACACTCTCTACGTTATAGTCGTAGGTGCTCGCGGCAGGGAAGTTCCCCTCTTTTATTTGATCATCAACTCGGCAATAGTCGCCCCATCCGAGTAAATCAGATAGTGGAGCCGTGCTGTCCGCATCTATGGTATAAGTGGAGTGTACAAATGGCTCACCACTGCGAAGTAATCGCTTTTCGTCAAACACGTGCGGGAGTTTTCGTATTTCGTGTAAGAAAGTGTCGAGCGTGTCTTTATGCATAGTCAACTCCTTTCTTTTCTCATAGGCGGCATTTACATTTCTGAGATAATATATATATAAAAGAACCCTTTCTAATATTATAAATGTTATGTCGGTTTTTGGTAACTATTGTAAAGTTTGAAAAACCAAAACACAGGATAAATGCGGGGGGCTAACCCATATCGCGCATTCACGTCACGTAACTCGTGATATTTGTAATAGTTAAACGAAAAACAACCACATCCCTACTGCAATCAGGATTGTTCCGATAAAGCGGGGTAAGATAGAGTGTTTGCTTAACTCTTCTTTTAAAATTTTGGGGTTTTTAAGGGAAACAATCCATGCAAGAAAAAGAATGAAAAAGTACTGTACACCTACCAGTGCCGTAATAATGGGCACTTGTATTAACGTAGCTGTGTTGATGGCAAATTGTTGGAAGAAAAATCCCGCTCCTCCCGCGATTTTCCCCCATATAACCGGAGAATAAACCTCCTTTTCTTTTATGGGGTTATCCTTAAAGATTACGTTTCTTGTTTTTTTAGAAAACAGTAAAGCAAGTGACGCAAAACCTCCTCCCCAGCGCATCCACACAAACCCTGTTACAAAACCGGCTGCGTCATAAATAATCTTGGTTAGGCCGAAACTAACCCCCAAAAAGAAAGCGGCGCCTAAAATAAGCAACAAAATTCGTGGTGAAAACGTAAAACCCTTTTTTGACTGGCTACTTAAGAGAGAAGACCCCGCAATTAAAAGCACAAGCGCGGCTATAAATTCAAAGGTTATGGGCAAACCCTGCCCCGCAAACACAATTCCGGTAAGCAGAGTAAAAACAGGTACAAATGCGCCCACCGCAGGTACTGCCGTGGAAACATATCCCGAAAAAATAGTTTTATATAAAACCACCAGTCCTGCCACTCCTATGGCTCCGGTAAATAAACTTAAAAGTATGACGTAGAGGGAAGGTATGTAAAAACCGAAAGGTATAAGAAACGTTGCAAGAAACCCTGTAATGCCCACATAAAAAGCAAAAGACCGCGGGTGCCGCAAAGGGCCCACTAAAATATACCTGTCATACAAGGAGGATATAGAATAAAAGAAGTATGAAATTATTGTAGCGGAAAACCACAGCATAAAAAATATTACAATGACGATGACGATGACAATACTTAATCGCGCTGCGCGCGATTATGAGGCGCTCGTTTTGCGAGCGCCGTCATGGTCATGGTTATAGTCATGGTATCAACGCATTTGCCCGGCAAATGCGTTGATATACATAATAACTACCCCTGGGTTTGCGCTCCAAAGTTTCAAAATCAACCTCTACCAGGCCGAATTTCATTTTATATCCCTCTTCCCACTCATAACAATCTATAAGAGACCAGTGAAAGTAGCCGTGCATATCAACCCCTTCTTTTATTGCTTTGTGCAGCCACCTTAAATGGTCTCTTATAAAATCGGGGCGCTGGTCGTCGTCCGCATCCGCAATGCCATTTTCAAAAATATAAATCGGCTGCCTGTACTTTTCCCATGCCTGTCTCACAACATGGTAAATTCCCTCGGGATAAATTTCCCATCCGAAGTCGGAAAATTTTTCAGGATTTTCCGTGCGGTCGGACGACTGAACATTTAACCAATTGCGTGGATTTAGCCCGCGGACATGGATTTTGTTGCGCCGGTAGTAGTTTATGCCCACAAAATCCTGGTATCTTTTTATTTTGTTGAAAAACCACTTATTCCACATATAGTCCATAATACTTTTTATAACGCGGGCTAAAAATTGATTGCGGTAAAGATCAAAATATTTATAGTTTTTTGTTACGCCGGTTTTGTTTTCTTTGCTGTAAGTTTTTATAATTTTCGCCGCTTTTTTGTGTGCCTTTGCCATATGGCGGGCCGCCTTGTAGGCGGAAAAGAAACTATTCTTAAAAGGCGGAAAAACACCTTCTGCAAATGAAAGTGTTGAATATATAAGGGGTTCATTTATTGTTATCCAGAAATCGGCTTCCCTGCCCAGGTTTTTAATTACATATTCTGTGTAGCGCGTAAAATAATAAGGCGCTTTTTTGTTCTTCCATCCTCCTTTATCCGTAAACCATACAGGGCTTGTAAAATGGTGCAGGGTTATAAACGGCTCAAGGCCGCGCTCTTTAAGCGCGCGGATAACTTTTCTGTAGTGTTCTATTTCTTTTTCGTCAAACTTGCCTTCTTCCGGTTCAATGCGACTCCACTCAATAGAAAAACGGTGGGCATTATTTGCTGCCTCTTTAGCTAAATCAAAATCTTCTTCGTAACGATTATACGAATCGGCCGCTTTTCCGCTTTCGGGAACTTTGCCTTCTTTTTCGGCTTGCCACCAGTCGTTGTTTTTATTGTTGCCTTCTATCTGATGGGATGAAGTCGCAGTCCCCCAAATAAAATCTTCAGGGAACCGCAATTTTTCTTTTGCCATACCTACATTTTAACATGCCTGAGGTTGTATTATGTATTCAGGTACTTTAAACAAATAAAAACCCCATAAGGGGTTTAGTTGTTAGTTGTTAGTTGTTAGTTGTTA
>CAYMUG010000031.1:0-2888 GCA_964393575.1 uncultured Candidatus Saccharibacteria bacterium
CTAACTTGGCGGGGTGTACCTTCAGCAACTATGTATCCGCCTCTCTCCCCTCCTTCGGGTCCTAAGTCAACAATGTGGCCCGCGTTTTTTATAATATCCATATTGTGCTCAATAACAATCACTGTATTCCCCTGTGCCACCAGTCCTTTTATAACATTGAGCAGTTTATTTATGTCATCCGCGTGCAAACCTACTGTGGGTTCATCCAGAATATACAGAGTTTTACCGGTAGATTTGCGGGCAAGTTCTGTTGCAAGTTTTACACGCTGTGCCTCGCCTCCGCTTAAAGATGGAGCCGGCTGGCCGAGCTCTATATAACCGAGGCCTACACGATTCAGGACATCCAGCTTGTCCTTAACAGACGGAATATTCTTAAAGAAGTCGGACGCCTCCTCTACTGTCATATTGAGGACATCATAAATACTTTTACCCCTGTAGGTTACCTCAAGCACATCTTTATTGTAGCGTTTGCCCGCGCACTCGTCACACTCAACATATATATCGGAAAGCATAAACATCTCCACGCGGTTCACTCCCCCTCCTCTGCATTTTTCACACCTGCCTCCTTTTACATTGAAACTGAAACGTCCGGGTTTGTAACCGCGCGCCCGCGCCTCGGGTGAGGCAGCAAAAAGTTCCCGTATGGGCGTAAACAGGTTGGTGTATGTTGCGGGGTTGCTTCGCGGAGTTTTTCCTATAGGCGACTGGTCTATAAGAATTGATTTATTCAACGCGCCCATTCCTTCTATTTTTTTATGCTCTCCCGGGATGGAATGCGCCCCGTGCAGCTCGCGCTGAAGTGCGCTTGCGAGAATAGAGTTAATAAGCGAGCTTTTACCCGAACCGGACACACCGGTTACACAAATAAGATTACTCAGAGGAAACTTTGCCTCTATATTTTTTAGGTTGTTATGGGCGGCGCCTTTAACGGTTAAATACTTTTGTTTTTTGGGTTTTACAGAACCGGAGTTAGGCCCCTCCGTCGTCCGCCTATTGGCGGGATTGCTCGTAGTTTTACCTCTTGAACCTTTGCTTTTTGTATCTATATGTCCATCTACCTGCATCTCCCCTTTCATATATTTCGCCGTTAACGTGTTAGACTTTTTCAGTTGTGCCGGTGTGCCCTTAAACGTGACCTTGCCTCCGTTTTTCCCGGCGCCGGGGCCTATATCAATTACGTAGTCGGCCTCCTCTATTGTCATAGGGTCATGTTCAACAACAAGCACCGTATTACCCAGGTCACGCAGCTCTTTTATTGTATTTAAAAGACGCGCCTGGTCGCGGGCGTGCAGCCCTATGGAGGGCTCATCCAGAATATAAAACACTCCGGAAAGACGTGAACCCAACTGTGTTGCAAGACGTATTCTTTGAGATTCCCCGCCGGAGAGAGTTCCGGCTTCCCTGGCGAGCGTGAGATAACCCAGCCCTACACGGGAGAGAAAACTAAGCCGCGCTCTTATTTCCTTCACAATAGGAGCTGCTATTTTTTCTTCACTTTTTGTGAGGGGTGCTTTTCCGGGGAAGTTTTCAAAAAATTCTAATGCCTTCTCTACACTTAAGTTTACAACCTCATCTATATTCACGCCGTTCCCAGAGCTGTCTTCGGGAAGTTTTACCGATAAACTTTCGGGTTTGAGGCGTCTTCCTTCGCAGGAAGGGCACTGCCTTATCTTCATATATTTTTCTATTTCGGCTCTTGTGTAGTCGGAATCGGTTTCTTTGTATCTGCGTTCAAGATTAGGCGCGACACCTTCATATTCTTCGTCTCCGTATAAAATGATGTTTATGTCCCGCTCGGAAAATTCGCCCACGGGAGCGTGCATATCAATATCGTATTTATCTGACATTCCGTGTAAAACTCTCCAGTACCAGCCCTGCCTTCCCACTCTATGAGATGCGGTCATCCATGGATGTATCGCCCCTTCAGCCAGAGAAAGGTCCTTGTTGGGCATAACCAGCTCGGGGTCAATTTCTTTTTTGTGCCCTATGCCGCTGCATGTAGAGCAGGCACCGTAAGGACTGTTAAACGAAAATGTGCGGGGCTCCGGTTCCGGCATTGCAAAACCGCACCTTTCACAGGCAAATTTTTCCGAAAACATTCTCTCTTCTTCCTTACTTCCGTTTTCCGGAGATATAGTGACGGATAAAGCGCCTTTCCCCATTTTAAGGGCGGTTTCAACAGAGTCGGTAAGGCGGATATTATCAAGGTCTTTATCTATTTTTAGTTTATCCACCGCAACATCCACGGAGTGCTGTTTCTTGGGATCAATTTCTTTATCAAGCGCTTCGGAAATTGACATTATACGTCCGTCCAGACGAACGCGCATAAAGCCGGCACTGCCTACTTCCTCAAGTATGTCTTTGTGCTGGCCTTTTCTTGAAAATACCAGCGGAGCCAGAATGGTCACTGTGCCCTGTAATTTTTTAATATTTTTAATTATTTCCTCTTGAGTGGACGCCTGTATTAAGGTGTCGCAGTGGGGACAATGGGGCTTGCCGGTGTGGGCAAAGAGAAGCCGTAAATAATCGTAAATTTCGGTAATAGTGCCTACAGTAGAACGCGGATTGCTTGATACACTCTTTTGGTCTATAGCTATCGCGGGTGAAATGCCTTCTATGCTTTCCACATCCGGCTTGTCCATCACACCCAAAAACTGCCGCGCATAAGTGCTTAAGCTGTCAATGTAGCGCCTCTGGCCCTCCGAGTATATCGTGTCAAAAACAAGAGAGCTTTTGCCCGAACCGGAAACCCCTGTTACAACTACAAGTTTATTCTTGGGAATATCCAGATTTATGTTTTTCAGGTTGTGAGTCCGCGCGCCTTTAATTGTTATAAAATTTTTCCGCATAAGTTGTACATTATACAATATGATAATAATTATATCAAG
>CAYMUG010000031.1:2988-8327 GCA_964393575.1 uncultured Candidatus Saccharibacteria bacterium
CTTGCTAAAACATAAAAACTATTGTATAGTTATAAAAATGCGTAAATCTGTATCCATAGAAAATATAAATACACTACCCAAAACCCCGGGAATATATTTTTTAAAAAATAAGAGCGGGGAAGTTTTTTATATAGGAAAATCCGCAAATATAAAAAGCCGGCTCAACTCGCACGTAAATGACAACTATCTCTTCAGGCCGGAGAAAATACATAA
The DNA here is from genome assembly GCA_964393575.1 of uncultured Candidatus Saccharibacteria bacterium. Lineage (GTDB taxonomy): Bacteria > Patescibacteriota > Minisyncoccia > Spechtbacterales > 2-12-FULL-38-22 > CAYMUG01. Next base: position 3,202 of record CAYMUG010000031.1, read on the forward strand.
AATTGAATGGATAAATACCTCCAACGAAATAGAGGCGCTTTTGAAAGAATCTGTATATATAAAAAAATATAACCCGAAAATGAATGTCCGTCTGCGGGATGATAAAAAATATTTTTATGTAGGCATTACAGATGAAAAACTTCCGAGGGTGTTTATTACACACCAGCCCGATCTCTACAATAATGTCAAAAGTAAAAAGTCAAATGTCAAAGGTCATGGTACGGAATATATCGGGCCGTTTACGGATGGAATGGCTTTAAAAATGGTTTTAAAGTATCTCCGGAGATTATTTTCGTACTATTCAACAAACGCTAAACGCCCTTATGGCGCCAAAAAACACTCATCCCTCCCCTGCCAATGGTGCCACATAAAACTTTGCCCCGGACCGGAACCCGACCCACACCGATACAAAAAGGATATAAATTCAATAAAAAAGATTCTGCAGGGCAAAAGAACGAATGTCGTAAAATCTATAAAAAAACAAATGCTTGCGGCTTCAAAAGCAGAAGAATATGAAAAAGCAAGAGAATTAAGGGATACAAAGGAGGCACTTGAAAATATATTTGAGCATGCAGAGATCACCATTCCATGGAATCCGGACAAATCACAAGTGCGCCCCTATGAAAGATCCGGTTCTCAAATATCCGAACATCTTGCGGAGCTGTTAGGTACCGATGGGACTCCGCAAACAATTGAAGGATATGATATTTCAAACATTCAGGGCAAAAACGCGACAGGAAGTATGGTGAGGTTCGCGGACGGCAAACCTGATAAAAGCATGTACAGAAAGTTTAATATAAAGGCACCCGCACAACCTAATGACTATAAAATGATACGTGAAGTTGTGCGCAGGCGTCTCGGACACCCTGAGTGGCCGTATCCCGACCTGATTCTTATAGATGGAGGAAGACCGCAACTCAACGCTGCGCTTTTTGAGTTGCGGAATTATCAATTACCAATTACCAATGACCAAACAAATTCCCTGTCTGCCTCCAGGCAGGACAAATCACAATTTTTAAATTTAAAACCAATAACAATAGCTGCGTTAGCAAAGCAAGAAGAGGAGATTTATCTGCCAAACCGCAAAAACCCGATACCCTTAGCGGAAACACCGGAGGGCACGGCAAATCTATTGAAATACGTGCGGGATGAAGCTCATAAATTTGCCGTTTCTCATCACAGAAACAGAAGAAGAAAAACTTTTAAAAAGTGATATTTTTTGATACTCTGGATTATATAGATGATACTAAGAATAATTCTAAAATCAGCTGTTAATGCCCTGGCAATATTTGTCGCCGCTCATGTGTTCTCTGGGGTAAATTTGAATATTGAAGAAACTTCAACCGCCGAGGGTGTGGCTATACTATTAGGTATAGGATTTGTAGTATGGATAGGCAACACATTGATACGTCCTCTGGTAAAAGTATTGACATTTCCTTTGATTGTTGTAACATTCGGATTGTTCAATATTGTAATTAATGTATTTATTTTGTGGGGGGCTGACATCATTTTGCCCCAGCTGGAAATTATAGGATTTTGGCCGCTATTGTGGACAACAATATTCGTTTCTGTGGCAAACAGTTTATTATTCTTTATATAAACTTTGCAATAATGCGAATCAACGAATGTCTGCCACCGCCTTGCTTTGGCAGACGGGCATGCGAATGCCGCGAATTAAACCAAAAAACAAATCGTATCATTCGCATTATTGCTTGGTAAGCGTAAGCGAACAAAAATATGAAAACAATTCTTCTTATTATACAAATTATAGTATCAGTCGGTCTTATAACAACTATCCTTTTACAAAAAAGGAGTGCTGGACTAGGCGGCGCTTTTGGCGGATCGGGTGCTACTTATCACGAAAAACGGGGCTCAGAAAAAATATTGTTTTACGCAACAATAGGTTTAGGTATTCTATTTATAGGCGTCGCATTTCTGCTTTTGCTTATCAGATAAATATACTGTGGATAAATTCCAAAAAATTAAAAGATTTTTTCAACTGCCGAAGCGCATCTTTCACAGGTTTGCTCCGAGAGAGAAATATATAGCAAGCATTTTTGCTCTTGTAATCGTCGGTTCTTTAGTGGCGCTGGGAGTGCAGGTATATATTTCCAACACCATTACAGTGCCTAAAAAAGGAGGTACATACAGAGAAGCCGTGGTGGGTACTCCCAGATTTATAAATCCGGTACTGGTATCAACAAATGACGTGGATCGAGGCTTAACAAATCTGGTTTATTCGTCTTTGATGCGTTATAACGAAAAGGGTGAATTAGTACCCGATTTAGCGAAAAGTTACGAAGTAAGAGATGAGGGAAAAACGTATGTATTTAATTTAAAAGAAGATTTGCAATGGGAAGACGGAGAAGAGCTAACAGCGGAGGATGTGGTTTATACTATAAATCTTGTACAGGATCCCGGTTACGCAAGCCCTCTTTTTCAAAGTTGGCAGGGAGTGGAAGTAGAAAGAAAGGATAAAAGAACCGTAATTTTCCGTCTTGAGGCACCTTACGCTTCGTTTATTGAAAACACAACTATAGGAATCCTTCCTAAGCATAAATGGCAGAGCATACCCCAGCAAAATTTTGCTTTGAGTGATGCTAATCTGCAACCGCTCGGATCGGGGAGATACAAAGTAGAATCACTAACCAAAAACGAATCCGGGCTTATATCTTCTTATACGCTCACAGAAAACAAAAACTACCACGGAAAACAACCTTTTATAGAAAAAATAGTTTTTAAGTTTTATGCGAACGAAGAGGAGGCAATAAAAGCATTTAATGCAGGGCTTACGGATGGAATCTCATTTGTATCACCCGCCAATATCGAAAAACTCAACCAGGATGCAAAGCTTAACCTGTTTAATATGCCCCGATACTTTGCAATATTCTTTAATCAAGAACAAAGTTCGTTATTAAACAATATAGAAGTCAGAGAAGCGTTGGCAAGAAGCACAAATAAAGAAGAAATAATAGAAAAAGCTCTTGCGGGCTTCGGAGAAAAGGCCTTCGGCCCCATACCTGAAAATTTTGATGAATATCATAGTGAAGATGTTGAAAAATGGCAGTACGACCCTGAAAGAGCTGAAACAGTACTCGAGGAAAACGGTTGGGAAGATCAAGACGAAGACGGTATAAGAGAGAAATTAACTGAATCAGAAAACGACAATGAGGAGAAACAAAGACTTGAATTTTCCCTGGTCACCGCCGACCGACCTGAATTAAAAAAGGCGGCAAACATATTACAAAACCAATGGGAAAAAAGTGGCATAAAACTGAACGTTAAAACAGTTGCTCTTGATAAATTACAACAGAACTTTATACGTCCCCGCTCCTATCAGATGCTTATGTTTGGACAAATTTTAGGCTCTGTTCCTGACCCCTTCAGTTTTTGGCACTCCTCACAAACCAATGATCCGGGGTTGAATCTTTCCCGATATTCCAACGAAGATGTGGATACATTGCTGGAAGATATGCGCACAGAAGAAGAGAATAAAGAAAGAATAGAAAAATACAAAGAATTCCAACAAAAACTTACAGAAGACCTGCCCGCAATATTTATTTATAATCCCAAGTATATATATGCAACTCATAAACGAGTAAAGGGAGTGGAGGAAGGCCTCATCGTGGACTCATCCTACAGGTTTACAGGAATATCTGAATGGTATGTAAGAACTCAAAGGGTGTTTTAAAATAGTCGGCGCACCGATGCTGAGCTTGTCGAAGCAGAGGCGTTGCGACTACTTTACTCTGATGCGCCGCCAGCTGGCGGACGCAGAAGAGTTGCATTCATTAAGGCAACCCTTCGTAGCTTCACCACGTCAGACGTGGCTTCGCTACTCAGGGTGCTCATAATCGCAACCGCTCGCGCTGCGCAACAGCATTGCTTGCGCTCGCGGGCAATTATGGCATGGAAAAATACATAAAAGAATTACCTTCTCAACTAACTGAGGGGTATAATATAGCCGGAGAAAACGGCAAAGAATACGAGGATCTCTTGTTTAAAAACATAATAATTTCGGGGATGGGCGGATCCGGTCTTCCGGGCATTCTTCTGCAACTTGCTGCGGAGGAATTAAATATAAATATACCTGTATATTCACACAGAAACTACGGATTGCCCCGAGATGCGCACAAAGAAAGTTTGATTGTAGTTGTTTCTTATTCCGGAAATACAGAAGAGGTACTGCCGGCATATGAAGAAGCTAAAAAATTAAAAGCCCCTCTTATGGTGATAACAAGCGGAGGCAAGCTTCTTGATGCGGCAGAGAAAGACGGGGTACCCGCAGCAATCATACCTACAGGAATACAGCCGAGGATGGCTGTCGGATACCAATTCGCATCACTGCTCGGCTTGCTCGCCAACGCAAAGGTTATAGAAAACCAAACGAATGAGCTTAAAGATGCGCAAAACTCTCTGGACCCACAAAAAGAAAAAGAAAGGGCGGAGAAGCTTTTAGGCGTTATTAAAAACGCCTACCCTATTATTTACACTTCCGAAAAATACGAAGCCCTGGGGTATATTACGAAGATACAACTAAATGAAACCGGGAAAAGACACGCTTTTTATAATGTGCTTCCTGAAATGAATCATAATGAAATAGAAGGATACGAAGAAGAAAACCGGAATTTTGCGAGTGTTTTTCTTTTGGCAGATGACGAACATCCCAGAATAGAAAAAAGAGCGCGTCTGGTGGAAGAACTTTTTAAAGAAAAAAATTATCCGGTACACGAAGTTGACATAAGAGGAAATACCTTATATACTAAAATGTTCAGCACAATACTCCTGAGTCAATGGCTTGCATATTTGTTAGCACAAGAAAAAGGAATTGATCCCGAAAAAGTAGAAATCATTGAGAACTTAAAAGACAAACTTTGAGCTCGTCCGTCCGCCAAATAGCCTCGCTCGCTCGCTCGGCGAAGGGGCCGGCGTACGGATTCGCACCATTACTATAATCATAACCATGACAAAATTTTGACGTGTCATAGTGATAGTTATTGTCATGGTGATCTTACAATCATAGTCATAGTGGTTTATTGCCCAGGTGGCGGAACTGGTAGACGCGCTACGTTCAGGACGTAGTGGTCGTATGACCGTGGAGGTTCGAATCCTCTCCTGGGCACAAA
>CAYMUG010000032.1:0-7807 GCA_964393575.1 uncultured Candidatus Saccharibacteria bacterium
TGTCCTTGCCTGTCCCGTTAGCGCGAAGCGTTTTTTCGGGGTATCCTTTTAATTTGGGATTTGCAACAATTCAACAATATAGCAATACAGCAATTTTTTTATGAATAAAGTGAGTAAAAATTCGGGTTTAACCTTGGTAGAAATACTTATAGTTGTGGGAATTGCGGGCGTCATTCTCGGTATTTCTGTGGGAATTTTTATGACACTATCCCAAGAGGATTCTTTGGATTCCGAAAGTCAGCGCCTTGTAAGTTCTTTGCGTTTAGCTCATTCTAAAACTCTTGCTTCTGAAAACGAGGCGCCTCATGGAATTGCTTTTAATACGTCATCTGATAAATATTGGCTTTTTAATGACACACCTTCCACGACAAGTACCGTAACTCATTTAGATGATTCCGTTACTATAAAAGAACTAGACCTCACAAACAGCACCACAACAGTTAAGTTTAAAAGAGTTACAGGAGAACCCCTTGCCATAGGATATATACAACTTCAATCCGTGCAAAATACATCTGAAACCCGCACTGTATGTATTAGTAAAACAGGAAGTACGCGTCTGCTTAAAAATAATGCGGAGCCTTCCGTGTGCAACTCGCCAAGTTTAAAATACACCAATCATAATATAGATGATGATATTACTGATTTTCCTGATACGGAAGGATTCGGAGATCCGGCACAGCATTTTAAGACAGCTACAAGTCAACCCGCTACAATCTCGTCCGCTAAGCTTCTTCTGCGTTACAACGATGAAGGTGATGCAGACGAATTTAATGATATTTACCTTGAAATAAGAGAACCGGACGGAAGCGGGAGGCCCCTGGGGGCGGTTTTAGGTAAAAGTAACTCTGTAAAAGGTGATAATATTCCCAACTCTTCTTTGGGTTGGGTTGATTTTTATTTCCCCGCATCCGTGGCTTTAGATGCAGGTGCAGAATATTTTTTGCGCCTTCGTTCTTTACCTGATTCTGTAGATACTAATTCTGATGGCGAGAGAGTTATAATTTGGGCAAATAATGATGAGGCGTGTTCAGGTGATACAAATTACGGAAACTGTAATTTAAACGCGTGGAGGTACGCGGAACCGGGCAGCGCTCAAGAGCTCAGCGGAAGAGATTTTGTTTTTAAATTATTTTCCGGAGAAAATCCTCCCGTGAGAGACGATAGACATACGGAGATTAATTTGGAAGATGGTCTTAATGCTAATTATACAGAGATGACACTTAGTTTTGACGGCGGGGCCACGGAAAAAACTATAACAATAGCGGATTTTGTGGACTCAGGCACGTTTGAATGGGAGGAAGATGTTTCTGTGAGTGACGGAAATGACGGGAAAGAAAGAGTGCGGATACATACCATATTTATGGATTCAAACGATACCATTATTCATATTCACAGACCCGGGCATATGGACGGTGTTGAAAACGATGTATCATTGGATATAGATATAGATACAACGAATTTGATAACTTACGACGGAGCCGGCGAGATAACCGCAGGCCCGGGTACTGCAAATGGATATTATGTGGGTAGATAATATAAAAAAAATGTCAAAGCTCAAAGCTCAAAAGTCAAATGTTTGCGCTGAAGGCGCAAAGGGTTTCAGCATTGTAGAAATGATTGTTGTTATAGCTATTGTTATTGTTGCTTTTGTTGCCATTTTACAATTGGCGGTATTAGAAAAACAAACTCAGACAATAGCGAAGGAGAGTTCTCGCGCTTTGGGTACAGCCAGAGAAACAATTGAAGCGGTGCGTGATGCCAGGGACAATGATTGGGATAATTTATCCTCGCTTTCAACTGATGCAAATTTTCATCCCGCCACTACTACAACAGCCACCTCTACAGAATGGACTCTCGATAATTCGGGTAAAGAATCTGTAGGACGGTATTCAAGATGGTTTGTGGTAAAAGAAGTGTGCCGTGACGCGGATGATAATATAGCTGACTGCCCCGCGTCTTATACGGACGCAGATACTCTGAAAATAATCTCACGTGTAGAATGGTCTTCATCAGGGGGAGCTGAAAAAGGGGTAAAAATTACGACATATCTGACTAATTGGCAAAACCATTTGTAATCCGTAATCAGTAATACGTAATCGGTAATATGCAAAAATCCTAAATCCTAATATCTAAATCCTATCCGCCGGCTGGCGGACAAATATCCAATGACCAAAATCCAAAACGTTTTAAAATTATGATTTTGCCGTGCCTGCCGGCAGGCAGGAATTTTGATATTGTTTAGAGTTTAGTGTCGTTTTGAATTTAGAATTTATTTTGTGAGGCGGAGCCAAACATAAACGATGCAGCACTTATAATGACAAGTACAAAACAAAAAGAAACCCAACATAAAACAACACGGAAAAATATTTTTCAGCGTATTTCCGCGTGTCGTTCCGCGCAGTTCAGCGGAAACCCGCATCTTTGCGCTAGGCGCAAAAATGCGGGTTTCACTCTGATGGAGCTTCTTGTTTATTTGGCTATTTTTGCACTTGTTATATTAGGGCTTTTTCAGTTTTTAACAAGCATTTTAAGCAATCAACAGAGAGGAAGTGCCCGTGAGGCGGTTATTGAGAACGCAAATATAGCAATGCACGCTATTAACTTTGAAATCCGGCACGGGATAGATGTATACGATCCTGTAACTACCTCTACAACAACTTCTATTGAGCAGTTAAGTTTAATCACTGACCGAAAAAACCTTTTAGGTTCAGAAGAAACAGAAACATATGTAGATTTTTTTGTTAACTCAGAAGGACAGTTATGCAGGAAAACGGAACCTAAGGGCGTCGAGTGTTTGACTACTGAGGATGTCGTTATAAAAAAGCTTAAATTTAATCACATCGGGTCAGGGGTGCGTACAGAATTAACCGTTGAAAACGACGCCTCCGGCGCGGAGAATAAGTTACCTATAGACCTCAGGTCTTATACCCGATTCAGAGATTATGAATAGTTTTTACAAAGTAACAAATGACTAATGACTAATGACAGATAACACTAACACTGACAAATAAGCAATTCGTAATTTAATAATTTAAAATTTTAAAACATTAATGAATTCAATTAAAATGAAAAATTCAAAATCAAGAATTTCCGCCGAAGGGGAACGGGGAGTTGTGGCGTTAAGTTTAACCATCATTATTATGCTGGTAAGTGCAGCTATCGTTATTTCGTTGTTTTTGGTTTTCTTTAACCGTATTCAATCCGCTACCTCCCTGATAAATTCTAATAAATCATATGTTGCGGCCGAATCCGGAGTAGAAGATTACCTTTTGCGCTTTGCGGATGAAAATAAAGATATACCCGCCGGGACATATTCTTTTTATGTAGATAGCGCCTCAACAACAGTAGAAGTCACGGAATTGGCGGGCGGGGACAGGAAGGTTGTAGCGACCGGCTCACTTTTTTCCTCTAAAAGATTAGTTGAGATAATTATAGATAAAAGTACTACCAATGCGTCTTTTGTATACGGAGCTCAAGTGGGTAGAGGGGGTCTAACTATGCAGAATAATTCAAAAGTACAAGGCAGCGTTTATTCAAATGGCGATATAGACGGCGACAATGGTCCTATAATTACAGGAGATGCTTTTGCGGCCCAAACTTCTACAGTATCCGGCATAGAAGCCGAGGGAAAGGCGCAGGGATACACTCTTGATAATACATCTACCACAAATAATTCAGTGGCACATTCATTAAATGATTGTATTGTCGGCGGTGACGCGTTTTATGAGGACTCAATAACGAATTGTACTGTGTCAGGAGCAACAACACAGGAATCTTACTCTCAACTTGAAGAGGAGGAGATGCCTATTTCCGACGACACTATAGAGGATTGGAAGAATGAAGCCGAAGATGGAGAAGTTATTTCCTCCGGCGATACACGCTGCATAATAGGTGATGATTCAAATACCGAATCATATTCTGTCGGACCCGCTAAGTTTGAATGTGATTTAACAATTCAAAATAAGGGACAACTTATAGTTGACGGTTTTATATGGGTAGATGGTGATATAACACTTCAAAACCAGGCGGTTGTAAAACTGGATTCATCTTTCGGTGAAAGTAGTTCCGCCGTGATAGCAGATGATTCTTCTGACAGTGAAGGAGGGGGCGTAGTACAGATTCAAAACAGTGCTGAGGTAAGAGGGTCAGGGGATAACAATAGTTTTCTCTCTATGACTTCAATGAATGACTCTTCAGAGAATGGAGGAGACACTACAGCGATAAGTGTTTCTAACGGCACTGCCTCCTCTATATTTTTTGCTCCTCATGGCCATATTAATCTTCAAAACAATATAGATTTGGTGGAGGTAACCGGATATTCGCTGGAATTAGCCAATTCCGCTGTGGTAGAATACCAACAGGGTTTGTCCGATATAGATTTTTCATCCGGACCTACCGGAGGATTTTTAGTGACAGGATGGAAGGAAATTTAATAATATATACCGTCGGCAGATATATGAGGCCGAAAAAAGTAACAAAATTATTGTAACCCTTCGTCGCTTCGCCACGTTTGACGCGCGAAGCTCCTCAGGGTGCTCATAATTGCAGCCAATCGGGCTGCGTTACAAGTAACTTGCCCTCTTGGGCAATTATGGCATGAATCTTTCAGATTTTAAAAAATTTTTTTCCGTTACACCTCAGCCCTTGGGTTTGGATATTTCCGATACTTCAATAAAATATGCCCAACTTTCTCCGGAAGATTCGGGAGATTCTTCACTTTACGCATTCGGGGAAGCAAAAACACCTAAAGGAGCTGTCGTAGAAGGTAAGGTAAAAAAGCCGGGGGCTTTAAAAAATGCTTTGAGAAAGGCGATTATTGATAAACCTTCAAAAGAACTATCGCAATATATAGCAGCATTACTTCCTGACGAAGAAGTATTCCTAAAAAAAACCTCTCTTCCGCAAATGAAAGAAGAAGAACTTGAAAACTCCGTTTATGTTGAGGCGGAACGTAATGTTCCGGTTAAGCTTGAAAATGCTTATGTTGATTATTCCGTATTGAATTCCCACCAAAAAAATGAACATTTAGATGTGCTAATTGCCGTTGCGCGTAAAGAGGTAGTAGATGTTTATAAAGAAGCGATACAGTCCGCCGGTCTTACTCCTTTCATTTTAGAGCCGGAAGTTTTTGCTATCAGCAGAAGCGCTATCAAAAATCAAAAAACAGATAAACTGAATATTGTTGCTGAAATAGGCGCAAATAGAACGCGTCTCATTGCTTTTATTGGTGAAGCCGTTATACTAACTACCGCCGCGGATTTTAAAGTAGAAGATGTGGCGAATTCTATAGGAAAGGTGCTTAACTTAAACGAAGAGAAAACTAAAAAACTGGAATGGAACCGTGAAATGTTGAAGGACGAGACATACGGAGAGAAAATAGCGAATATAGTAAAGCTTTCCGCACAACACCTGGCGGAAGAGATTGATATATTTATAAAATTTTTAGAGCAACAAGAAGGCGAAGAATACGGCGATATTTTAAATGCGGAAAAAATTTTACTTTCCGGCGGAGGAGCGCGATTGCCGGGTTTTGATAAGTTTCTATCCGATCAACTTAAAATAAATGTGGAGGTGGCTAATCCTTGGGTCAATATATTACCCCCTGAATTTAAAGAGCTACCTGAATTAAAAGCGCAAGAAGCCGTAAGATTTACCGCAGCTCTGGGTGCTGCCCTCAGGAATCCTCTGGATGAACTAAAATAAAGTTTATATATGGAAATTAATTTCTTAAAATCAGAGAGAAAAAAATTTGTTCAAATAATTGTTACCCGTACCCTTTACGTGTTTACTGCTATTGTTGTAGTTTGGGGTTTGATTTACAGCGCTGTTTTGTTTTCAGCTGAACAATTTTTAAAAATTCAGGATCAAGCCCTTCAACGAAATATTAAAGCTATACAGTCCCGCGAAAAAGCGGTACAAGTCAAGGAACTTGAAAGCGAAATAATCGCTGTTAACCGCAATATTGATAGGATGGCAGAAATAAGCAAAAAACAAAGCGTCGAATTTGAAACCGTCTTAAACAGGTTGAGCCAAATAGTGCCGGCGGGAAGCAATCTTATGAATGTGTCTTATGCTCCCAAAACAAAATTGATTTCTATAAACGGACACGCCCGCACAAGAACGCAGGTTATACAGATAGAAGACGCCTTAAGTGATGAGCCATTGTTTTCCCTTCAGGAACCGCCTATTTCCAATCTAACTAATCCGCGGGATATAAATTTTGAGTTTCAATTTACAGTAAATAAAAAAGAATCCGAATTATGAATAAAACCTCTACAAAGCTATATATATCACTCAGCGTTTTTATTGTTGCTTTGGTCGGTGTATTTATTTTGGGTAGATTTATGTCCTCCGGTCTCGATGAAGCTAAAAACAGCTATCAGAATAGCAGGATAGAACTTGATAAAGAGCAAAAAAAGCTTGATTTAAATACTCAATTAAAAGACGAGCTTGAGTCTGTTGAGGAAGAAACAAAACAACTTGAAGATGCTACTCTCAGTAGCGAAGAGGTCCTTACTTTTATAGAAAACATTGAAGATGCAGCTACTTCTACAAATAACGACTACGAAACTTTATCCGCTAACAGGGTGAGAGATCCTGACACAGAAGAACTTAAACAACTTGATATGAATGTACGGGTTCAGGGAACTTTTTCCGATCTGCTCCTGTTTCTGCGTTCTTTACGCGAAATGCCTTATATAGTGCAGTTAGGCAACATTCAGGTTGAGAAAAACAATGCAGTACTTCAAACAGAAATTAATTTAAGTGTGTTAGGTAAGTGAAAAAAATATGGATTCTATCATAAAAAAAATTAAGGCAATAACAAAAAAAACAAAAAAAGAAGGCCCTCTCTTTATAATTAAGTACATCAAAAAAATTTTTGTGGCGGGTTTAGTGTTGGCTCTTATTTTGGGTATTTATAAATTTTACATCTCTGCATACAAACCCACCCGAGCAACTTATGATGCTAAAGTTGAAGGTCGCAGTATAGATACTGAAGGCCTGGAAGAAGCATTAAATCTTATTCAAAAAGACAGACAATTTCCTTCTGTTTCCGGCAATCCTTTTGTTAAATAACCTTGCTTTCATTGTACTTTTAGTGTATAATATCGTAGTAAATCACATAGTCATTGTGATGGCGGTTTCGTGTTATTGTTATAGATATCTCCCCGTAGCTCAACTGGATAGAGCAACAGGTTTTTTATCCCGCACCGTGTCGCCTGAAGCGACTCTGGTGCGGAGCCCTACACCATTCACTTCGTTCAGGTTTAGGACTCCCTTGACCCTGTGGTGCTAGTACAGCCCTCATTATACTCGAAGGTCTCAGCCCTGAACCGTGCGCGAAGCGCTCTTGTGCGGGGCTACCCTGTAGGTTGCAGGCACGCCCCGTTAGACACGCCCCCTCGTAGCTCAACTGGATAGAGCAGCGGGCTTCTATCCCGAAGATTGGAGGTTCGAGTCCTCCCGAGGGGACGTGTCTAACGGGGTAAAACTCCTGCCGGGGAGGCCAAGGTTCGCCGTATCATCCGATACGGCGCCCCGTCGCCGCAGTCATTCGACACGGCAAGCATGACGGGGCGAGTCCTCCCGAGGGGACGTGTCTAACGGGGTAAAACTCCTGCCGGGGAGGCCAAGGTTCGCCGTATCATCCGATACGGCGCCCCGTCGCCGCAGTCATTCGACACGGCAAGCATGACGGGGCGAGTCCTCCCGAGGGGACGTGTCTAACGGGGTAAAACTCCTGCCGGGGATGCCTACAAAATAACAAAAGAACAGATTAACAGAATACAAATCCTAAATCCTAATA
>CAYMUG010000033.1:0-6417 GCA_964393575.1 uncultured Candidatus Saccharibacteria bacterium
GCTTCGCGCAATGGTTTGTGCTGTAACTGCTTTTTTGATTCTATATTCTATATTCCCATTCTTTATTCATAATTCTTTATTCCTGATTCTGCGAACGTAGTGAGCTTAATTGTAAATTAGATCTGATATTATTATAACAAACCCGGGCCAATACTTAAAATTTTAAAATTATATATTGAATAATTTTTGAGCATTTTCAGTTGTTTGCTTTTCTACATCCTCAAGAGAGACACCTTTTAACTCCGCTATATATTCAGCTATATATTTTACATATATAGGTTCATTGCGCTCACTTTCAGCTTTTGGAGGCGCAAGATACGGAGAGTCGGTTTCAAGTAATATTTTATCCAAAGGCGCCTCTTTTATCACAGAGGGCATCCAGGGCAGCTTAAATACAATACCCGTAATGCCTATGCAGTAGCCGAGATCTAAAAACTTTTTCAAAACTTTTTTCTTACCTGTAAAAGAATGAATAACTCCCGGGCCGCCTGTGGGAGGATTTTTGGTTATCGGATGCTCCTCTAAAATTCGGTAAGCGTCATCAAACGCAACACGTATGTGGTTTATAACAGGCAAACCGGCCTCGTAACTAAGGTCAAGCTGATTCTTGTAAACTTCCGCTTGCTTTCTTTTGAACTCTTCCCCGTCCTCCTCCGTTTCAGGTGTTTTCCAGTAATCAAGCCCTATTTCCCCCACAGCTACAACCTTTTTACTGTTTATTAGTTCTTTATAATTTTCCCTTTCGTATTCTTCGGGTTTAATAACACCTTCATACATCCCTTCGGCTTCTGTTTCATCTTTCACTTCCTGGTTAACATGAATAGGGTGCAACCCCACAGACGCCCAAAGCATAGAACTTTGGTAACGTTCCGCGTATTCAACAGCTCTTCTGCTTGTGCGTATCTCGCTACCCGGAGCAATTATTGCAACTCCGCCATCAAAAGCACGCTGAATTACCTCATCAGCGTCGTCTTTGTAGGCGTTGAAATTAATGTGACCGTGAGTATCTACAAACATAATTACAAAATACCAAATAACAAGGATACAAGATGCAAACAAATTACAATAAACAAATCCCTGCCTACCGGAAGGCAGACAAATAAAATTTCTAATTTGAGATTTGTTTGTGTCCTTGCCTGTCCCGTTAGCGCGAAGCGCTTTTTCGGGATATCCTTTTAATTTGAGATTTGGCGCTCGTTAAAGCTTCCAAAATTATAATCTTTGAAACAGGTGCTTGCCCTTTTTCATTTCAAACTTCCACTTTTGCTTTTGTTCGGGTTTTATGCCTAATTGACTGAAAATTTCTTCAGCGGAGTCAGGTATAACAGGGTACAACATCCAGGCAGCATAAGCTAATACTGTAGCCAAAGAGCTTATCTCTTCTTTAAATTTCGCCTCATTATTTTTCGCAAGCTCCCAAAGTTTTACCTGGTTTATTCTCTCATCTCCGTGGGCTATAAGTTTCTGTGCCTGTTTTATTGCCTCGTCAAAACGGAAGTTTTCCATATGCTTTTGATAGCTTTCCCAGCGCTTATCCAGTTCACGTTTTGAGGGGCCTACAAGCTTGCTTTCAAGAGGAGTGTCCAGATACTTGCTGCCTAAACTCACAACACGGGAGAGAAAATTGCCCAGACCCAGGGCAAGATCGCCATTGTAGAGAGATTCAAATTTTTCCTGCGAGTAATCACCGTCTTTGTAAGCGGGCACCTCAGCAAGCATATAATAACGCAGAGCATCTCTTCCGTAATTTTTTATAATATCTACAGGATCTATAATATTGCCCAAACTTTTGCTCATCTTTTGACCCTCCACATTTACAAAACCGTGCACAAAAATCTTTTTGGGAAGCGGCAACTTCATGCTCAAAAGCATAGCGGGCCAAATTGCCGCATGAAAACGCAATATATCCTTGCCTATTACGTGAACGTCAGCAGGCCAGTACTTGTTAAACTTTTCTTTATTTTTGGGCCAGCCGAGGGCTGAGATATAATTTGTTAAAGCATCTGCCCATACGTACACGGTCTGACTTTTGTCATTTGGCACCGGAACACCCCATTTCAAGTCCTTTCGCGGACGGGAAAAGCTGACATCCTCAAGGCCTTTATCCAAAAATTTTAACACTTCGTTTTCTCTCTCCTTAGGTACAATTTCCAGTTTGCCGTCTTGAATGGCTTTTTTAATTCTATCTGTGTATTTGGAAAGTTTAAAAAAGTAGTTTTCCTCTTTTACCGGTTTTGCCTTTTCTCCGTGAATTTCACATTCTCCGTCTTCGGTTAAATCTTTTTTAGTTACAAAGGCCTCATGTCCGTAACAATAAAGGCCTTCATATTCTTTTTTATAAATGTCGCCGTTTTTATTCAGAGTGCGCCAAACTTCGCGTACCGCCGGCCAGTGCTTCTTTTGGTTGGTCGTTCTTATGAAATAGTTATTGGATATATTTAAATTATCCCACAACTTTTTAAAGGCCTGTGCGTTTTCGTCCACCATATTCTCCACTTTCTTTTTCTTTGCCTCAGCAGCACGTGCTATCTTTGCTCCGTGTTCATCTGTGCCTACAAGAAAAAATGTATCCTTTCCCTGTAAACGGTGATACCGCGCGGCAGCATCCGCCTGTACCTTTTCCAAAACATGACCTATATGCGGTTTTGCGTTTACGTAATCAATTGAAGTTGTTATGTAATATTTTTTCATAGAAAAAGAAATTTCAAGATACAAGGACACAGCATAATTAAATTCCAAATCTCAAGGACACAAGATACAAACAAGCACCAAATTATAAATTAAAAACAGAAACCATATTTGATATTTGTTGTTTTTAATTTGTTTGTATCCTTGTATCTTATAATTTGTGATTTAAAAATGTATCCTTGTTTCTTGTTATTTGTTTATTTTATTAATAACTACAGTAAACTCTCCTTTCACCTTATCATTTTGCAACTGTTCCAGCACCTCATCTACACTCCCTCTGTAAATGCTCTCAAACTGTTTTGTAAGCTCCCGGGCAACAACAAGCTTGTAATCCGTCTCTTCCGATTCGAATATATCTTTTAGCTCATTAAGTGTTTTAATAATCCGGTGCGGGCTTTCGTAAAATATAACAGGATATTCGCTTTTTGCAACCTTTTCAAAGTATTTCTTCCTTTTATTTTTCTGTGGAGGAAAACCTAAAAAAGTAAATTGGTCCATCGGCATACCGCTTACAGAAGCGACGGTCGTAAGCGCACTTGCCCCGGGAATAGGCACTACTGTAAAACCGTTATTATATGCCGCCTCAACCAGCTTGCCTCCGGGGTCCGAAATCCCCGGAGTGCCTGAGTCCACGGCGTAGGCAACGCTTTTTCCTTCGCTTAGCAAATTTATAACTTTATCCGTTGCAGTGTGTTGATCCCATCGAATAAGGGGTTTTTCTATTTCATAATGCGCCAACAATTTTTTTGTAACCCGCGTGTCTTCCGATGCCACCGCATCACATTCTTTAAAAACCCTGAGCGCTCTCAGGGTTATATCTTCAAGATTTCCTATTGGAGTGGCGATAATATACAGCATATTTTATTCCGATGCCCTCCAAGTATTTGGACGGCATCGGAATAAAATACTATGACAATAACTATGACCATAACAAAATTTTCCCGCGTCATTTTTTTGGTGGTTTATGTCATGGTCATAGTCATTGTAATGATGCGAGCCCCGCCACGTCGTTCCCGAACGACGTGGCGGGGCGAGCTTACCTTATCTTCTGCGACACTCCTCTAAATATTTCACCAAGGGTTGCAACCGCAGGCACGGCCGCAATAATTCCCAGAAAGCCGGCAAGTTCAGCACCGATAAGAATCGCGAGAAGCAGATACAGAGGGTTATATCCGACCACACGGCTCATAACCGTTGGTACGACAAATGCCTGGTCCAGCTGCTGCAATAGAGTATAAACACCTACAGCTATCAAACCCAATCCTAACGACTGGGTAGAGGCCATAAGAAAAATTAGTCCTCCAGCTATAAACGGACCTACATAATAAATTATTTCAAGAAAGGCCGCTAATATGGCTAAAGTTAATGCAAATTTAACCCCTAAAAGAGAAAGAGCTATAAACACACTCAACCCCATAAAGGTAGATAATGCAAACATTCCCTGCAGCCATCTACCCACTCTTCTCTGTATCCTCCTGATTAAATCCTGCATATACTCTTTATTGTGTTCAGGAGTTAAAGCAATTATTGAATTTTCAATGTCCCTTTTTCTGAGAGAAAGATAAAACGAAAATACGAGTATCAGAACAAATTGAAACACACCTCCGAAAATAGCGGAAATAAATCCGAATAAGCTGGGTACAATTTCTCCTATCCTGTCTTGGAGGTTTACAAGTAATTCATCCAGAGCCGGAACAAGGAAACCGACTTCAGAAAGTCCGCTCTCCTGAATCGCATCCTTGAACAAGTCGCCGTACTGTTGAGGTAAATCCTTTGAAAGAATAAATACCTCATTAAAAAGCCCGGGCAAAATAGCGTAAAAAATAGCCACCAAAGTACCCACTGCAAGCAGGAATATAGAGGGCACACTTGCTATACGGGGTATACTCCTTTTCTCCAGCCATACAAGTGTAGGTTCTAAAGCGGCGGCAATCACCATAGCTATAAAAAGCCCCACTATTATCTTCCAGATCTTAAAAAACAACGCCACCCCTAACAAAATACCGACGGCCTTTAGTACGCTTTTGGGTGAAATATGCACTGTCATTTCGCGGGATGACTTTTTTGTTTGGGATGACTTTTTTGTTTTTTGAACTGCCATATTTATATCTTACCCAATATTTTCTCAAGCTCTTTTTGGTTTTGTTTAGGGCCGACAATAGCAAGGCGAAGTGTGTCTTGGGTGAATACCTCATTGGCTACTTTTTTTATATCTTTTGCCGTAACCTTTTTAATGTTCTCCAGGTACTCCTCCGGAGTAACAATGTTTCGGGTTAAAAGATCCTGAGCTCCCAACTCAGCAGCTACAGAGTCAGAAGTTTCAAGGTCAATGAGGGTATTGCCTTCTATGTTATGTTTAGCTTTTTCCAGTTCTTTTTTGCCGACAGTTTCTTTTTTAATTTTGTTCAGTTCACCTACAAGCGCGCGTGTAGCTTGGGGGAGCTTTTTGTTGGCAACACCGGCACGGGCAACAAAATATCCGTAATCGGAACCTTCATCGGTGCCCGCCTGCACATAATACGCAAGCCCTCTTTTTTCTCGTATCTCGGAAAAAAGACGCGAACTCATGCCACCCCCTAAAATAACGCTGAGCACACTAAGTGGGTATCTTCTTTCATCCTGCATATCCACACCCTGAAAACCTAACGCCAAATGCGTCTGGTCAGTTTTTCTCTCTTCAAACACCAGCTTTGGAGCATTCTTGTCCGGAGCTTTTACCGGTTCTTTTTCGTATCCTTCGCCTCCAGGTAAATTACCGAAATACTTTCTGGCAAGGTTTTTTGCTTTGTTGTGCGAGATGCCTCCGGCAAAAACCGCAAGCATATTTCCCGCTTTATATTGGGAATTAAAGTATTCTTTTATATCTTTTGTTTTTATATTATTAACACTCTTTTCGGTGCCTCCTGTCTTTCTTCCTGCCGGCTGGTCCCCGTAAAGCGCTTTGATAAATGCTGTAGCTACATGCTGCTGGGGTATGTCACTGCGCATATGTAACTCCTCAAGGATTACTCCTCTCTCGCGGTTCACCTCCGCGGGTTTAAACAGAGGTTGTTTTAAGTAATCGCCCATAACATCAAGCCCGACTTCCGCCTTGTCGGCAACGCTTTTTATATAAAAACCGGTCAGTTCTTTTGAGGTGAACGCATTGTATTCGGCGCCGATGCCGTCTAAAATTGTACTTATTTCCAAAGCACTCGGGTGCTTTTTTGAGCCCTTAAAAAATAAATGTTCAAGAAAATGTGAAAGCCCTGCTGTGTCTTCTTCTTCATAATGGGAGCCGGTTCCCACAAGAAGCAAGCTTGTTACAACATCTGTATTTTCCTGGGGCACACTTAACACCCGAAGACCGTTTTTTAGTTTTGAAATTTTATAGTTTATTTTCATAACACCATTTATCTTTATTATACCCGAGAAACCCACCAACAGCAAAATTTGTCAAATTATAAAAGCGGGGTAAGTTGGGCTTTAATGGATGAAAATTTAGCACATCAAAAATAAGAAAGCCCGCACACCTGAAAGCGTACGGGCTTTCTCGTGTGCGGGCTTAGATGGGGGCGCCGAAGACCGCCTCGACGGCCTCGACATCGTCCTGATACAGACGCGCATCATACTCGGGTTCATCGAACCCGCCGCCCCTAAGCATGAGACAGTCAACAGCATAGTTAACCAACGGATCACTCGTGTGCCACGGCTGGCCGTGAACACCGCCGAAGGCATCAACGAGCTGCT
>CAYMUG010000033.1:6517-7648 GCA_964393575.1 uncultured Candidatus Saccharibacteria bacterium
GCCGAACGCGCGAACGAGCTTCTTCAACTGTTCGATGGTGAGCTTGTGGGTCTTCATCTTCTTTCCTTCCTGCGCGGAGTGTTAAGGGCTACATATATTATATATTATTATAAAGTTTTGTCAAGCAGTTTAAAGAACGTCTGGCCATGATTACCCCTCGGCCTGAAGCCGAGGGGATGGAGGGGACAACGCGCTTAACGCAGTGCCCTCTATTCCGGTGCTAAAATTTTCTTCTTCGTCGTATCAGTCGAAGACGCTTAGGAGACGATGAACACTCTTTCTTTTCATATACTCTGCTGCGCCTCACCTCCTCAAACAGCTGAAGGGTCTCTTTCAATTCGTTTAAGTACTCCCTGAGACGAAGTTTAAGACGAAAACGCATTCTCCGTAAGCTCATATCTCCTCCCTTCTTTTCCTTTCCTCTGGCTGGAGGACTTTAGTATATTATACTACAAAATTATATACTCGTAAACCTTAAAACAAAACCCCCGCCTTTTCAAAAGACGGGGGCGTGAGAACAATTAAACTAATTTTCATTTAGAGGCATTTGAATGTTTGTGGGCCAGTGTTCGGGTTTCACTGTAATTACAGCGTGGTTAACATAACTGTCTATAAAGGCCTGCTGTCCGTCGTCTGCAAAACGGTGGTATTTATATCCTCCGCAGCCCCCCTTGTCTTCTTCATTTAGACACGTTACGGAAAATTTAACAGTTGGAACATCCGCGTCCTCACGAAGCTGTACACGAATTCTCTCAAGAGGCAAAGAACTTACAATATACGTATCGTCAACGTTGCTTTCCCAGGCAAACTTTACCTCATATTGGGAGGATGTTTCTCCGCTTATATCGCCTCCCCCTACAACCAGAAAAAACCCGGCGCTTCCTTGTATGTATCCTTCCTGTGAAGCAAAGGGCA
This sequence comes from uncultured Candidatus Saccharibacteria bacterium, assembly GCA_964393575.1. Taxonomy (GTDB): domain Bacteria; phylum Patescibacteriota; class Minisyncoccia; order Spechtbacterales; family 2-12-FULL-38-22; genus CAYMUG01. The sequence continues at coordinate 7,433 of CAYMUG010000033.1, forward strand.
TAAGCTTACGCAATTCATGCGTACCTCCGAAAAATTCCTGTATTTTAGAGGTTTCTATTACATAACGAGGGCTGCTGGCGCTGCAACCCACGGCCAACAATGAAAACAAAATAACGATAACGGGTATAATAAAGAGCTTAAACCTTTTCATTCCCGTCTCCTTTCGTTTCGCTGCACTAATTTATAACACTTTTTAGTATATATTCAACCCCAAAA
>CAYMUG010000034.1:0-7616 GCA_964393575.1 uncultured Candidatus Saccharibacteria bacterium
TAATTCTTTATTCCTGATTCTGCCCTTTAATGATGCAACATATGATGCAGCGGTTCGGGCATATGCACCGGTTTTTTGCATATCATAAAATAAGAAATTACTGAAGCCGAAACAGTAAGTATTAAGTATGCAGTCAAAGCCCACGGAAATGCAAGAACCGCAATAGCCATTAATGCTGCAACTCTGGAAACAGAATTATTAACTCCTGAGGCAGCACCGGAATACCTTTCCTCAACATTTAAAGCACTTTTAGTAATAGGAGAAATGCTTAAAGCTATACCCAAACCGAACAAGATAAGACCGGGCAGAAATCTCGTAAGATACTCGGAAGACGGAGAAGTGTTTACAAACAAAATAATACCCAAAGCCATAACGAGAGGGGATATAATCATTTGTTTCCTGGGTCCTATCCTGTCAGCCAAAGAACCGGCCGGTCCGGAGAGAAGAGCAATTAAAACAGTAGGCGGCAAGAGAGCGAGTCCCGCTTCAAAAGGAGAATATCCCTGGACTTCCTGAAAGTTAAAGGCCAAAAAAACAAATACTCCGTTAATAGCAAAATATATAAGGAAGGTCGCTATGTTAGCCCCTGCCACTAATGTATTGCTGAACATTTTAAGCGGTACTAACGGAGCTTCAACTGTGCTTTCGTGCTTTATAAATATAAGCCCAAAAACCGCACCCACAACGATACCCAAAACCACAAAAACATCTCCCCAGCCGAGAGAAGCAGCCCGTATTAAAGCAAAAGAGGTACTTAACAATGAAACACCGGCCAACAAGATTCCCGCAAAATCAAGAGGGGATTTTTTAGGTGCTGTGCTTTCCGGAACATACCTTAAAGCAACTAAAAACACTATAAGAGCCAAAGGTACATTAAACCAAAATACTCCCTGCCAACCGAATTCATTAATAAGCCATCCGGCTAAAAAAGGTCCCACGGAAGACATAGCTCCCGCAAAACCGGCCCAAACTCCTATTGCTCTTCCTCTGTGTTTTTTAACAAAACAAACATTGATTAGCGCAAGCGAGCCCGGAATCATCATTGCCGCCCCTATTCCCTGTACGGCTTGAAAGAAAATAAGCTGTACAGCACTTCCCGCAAATGCCGAAAGCATAGACCCGAAACCAAACCCCAAGATGCCTGCGAGAAATACTTTTTTTCGCCCTAAGCGATCCCCGAGAGACCCGCTTATCAGGATTAATACCGCCAGTGCTAATGTATAGGCGTTATATACCCACTGCATCTGCGAAAACTCGGCCCTAAAATATTCTTTTATATTAGGCAGAGCCATACTCAACATAGTTGCCGCAAGGAAAGTCATCCCGCTTGCCAGAGTAACAGCAGTCAGTATAAGTTTACCCCTGTGTTCTTTGACTGTAAATTTACGCATACAATGTTAAGGTCAAAAAAGTAAAAATAATAATAGACGCAAACACCATTATATAAAAGATGCTTGCTGAAAAAGCTCCGAGCATATTTCTGTACTTCCATAACGCACTTACAATGAATATATTCAGAAGAGCAAGTTCAAGATAAAAAACCGGAGGCGATGTAAAACTCGGGTAATTTAGCCATAAAGCCCCCAGAACGGCTGTTAATAAAAAGGTTGCACCGGAAATTTTCCACTTTCTATTCCTATATAGGGTATAAACCAGGCCCAAACCCCCTAACAATAAAAAGCTTATCGCTAACCAAAAAATATATCCGTTAAACAGAAAATAAAAACTTAGTGCTACATCTAAAACTTCGTGGTTACTGAAACCCATAAATATTTAACTTCGGGCGCACTCGTTGTAAATCTGCACCTGATTATTATATTCACGCATAATACTTTTCGTCTCCTGAGATAAAGAATTGTACTTATCTGCCAGGGCATTGTACTCTTCTACCTTACTGTTGTAGGAGGGATCATCTTTAGATGTATTATCTATCTCTTCTTTTCTTTCTTTAAGCTCTTCTTCCCATGCGGAAAGCTGTTCTTTGTTTTGCTCAAGTTGAGTTTTTAAAGAGGTGTCCGGCTGCGGGCAGGCGCTTTCGGGTTTACCGAAGTGTTGTACAGCAAACCATACTTCTGTTCCCTGAAAATCTCCGCGAACAAGACCGACCCCTATTTCAGTATATCCTTCATGGAGAATGTTCTCTCTGTGGCCGGCACTATCCATCCACGCCTGCAGGAGTGCCTCGTCATTTTTAAAGTTGCCGAGAGCTAAGTTTTCACCTATTAATATAAAATTATAATCGGCCTCATTAGCAAAATAACTTACATTATTACCTGTTGGAGAATTATGGGCAAAATATTGTTTTTCTAACATATCCCGTGCTTTGCGAGTAGCGGATTCGTTCAATTTTACGTCTTCCGATAGAGGAGGCACACCTGCCTCTCTTCGGTGTATATTAGTCCATTCTATAATGCCTTTTCTTGTTAGTTTAGATTCTCTCTCTTCAAGCGGACCCCGCAGAGGTTCGGGAGTTAAAACTTCTCTTTTAATGTCCTGGGCTATAAACTCTTCGGCTTTATTCTGTATGTCTTTTAACTGCGAACCAAGAAATTCTCCCCGCACCAACAACAAAACCCCTACTAAAATAGCAAGAATTGCCCAAAATATCTTTATGCTAAATTTACTGATTTTCATAAATTGCAAAATTTCCGGCTAAATAATAGCACAAAACATTTAAAAAACTGCTATTGATTATTAGAGTTTTCTCCGCTTATGCGGTGTATCTGCTCAGAAAGCACCTCACGTATCCCATCGGGGCGGGGTATGTGCCGTACAACAACTTCTCTTTGGCGTCCCGCAGTTTGTATATGAATATTACCGAAGCCAAGAAGCGAGGGCAAAACACCAAACACCTCTATAGTTACATCCTGAATGCGATCATATCTTATCTCTGCCATATCTCTCGCAAAAAGACCGTGTTGTTCAATATCAACAACTCTATAATTAGTCAACAAAAATATATCTAAATAGTAGTTGGTCCAGAGAACGAAAAATATAGTCCACAATAAAATAAGCCACGCCGAAATTCCGAAAATAACCAAAGGCATAAACTGTCTGATAATCAATTGCGCTTGATCATTTGTTAAAGCAAGTAAAATCGTGGCTATCGGAATCAAAGCGGCAAAAAACAGCACCAGTGATTGACTTGCGATAGCATACCAATGCTTTCGTTTCTTTAAAATTATTTTTTCGTTTTCGTAAAGATTTATCATGCCATTATTTTATTCGCTACGCTCATAAAATACTATAACAATAACGATAACTATGACACAGCGCTCGCGCAGCGAGCGCATTGGCTATCGCGCGAAGCGCGATAGTGTCATGGTTGTAGTTATAGTAATGATGCGAACGGAGTTCCGACATTATGTCGGAACGGAGTGAGCTTATCTCACAGTTTCCAAATCACAAACGAAGCAATCATAGTAATTATTAAAACCCCTGAAACTCCGAAATAAATATACCTCAATTTTTTAATCTGGTTTCTGGTTATGCCATAATTTTTCCAGTGATGCTCTAAAATTATGCTGACTACGACATAAACAAGCAAAATTCCCACCAAAACCACCCACAAAGCGATGTCGGCAGTTCCCGCAAGAAAACCGTTTTCCGTAATGGTGTTTTCCTGAATGTTAGTAGGCATACTTATATATTTACATTATACCAGTAATTTGCAACTGTAAGAAAATTGTATTAAAATCGTCGTTATAATAAAACCAGGATGAGGAGCATAGACATGAACCCGGAAAAACCAGAAGAACAATTTTTAAAGGTCTACGAAAAATACGCAGATGCCATATTCAGGCACTGCTATTTTCGTATTTCAGACAAACACACAGCACAGGACCTAACACAAGCCGCGTTTGAACGTACCTGGAAATACATCGCCGAAGGAAACGAAATAGATAATATAAAAGCATTTCTGTATAGAGTTGCAAATAACCTTTTGGTGGATACCTACAGAAAAAGGGACACAAATAAAACATCGTCTTTAGAGTATTTAGAAGAAGAAAAAGGGTGGCAAAAACAAAGCACTGAGAATACTGAAGAAAATGTCGCAAAAAAAATTAATACTGAAGGCGTATTAAAATATATAGAAAGATTAACTCCTGAATATCGTCAGGTAATAGTGATGAAATATATAGACGATATGAAAGTAAAAGAAATCGCAACAACTCTTAATGAAAGTCAAAATTCCACATCCGTGCGCCTGCACAGAGCCATAAACAAACTAAAAAAAGAAATAGAAAACTATGAGAAATAAAATAACAAAAAAACTTAAAAAAGAGAGCCGTAAGACGGCGATGTCCGAACATGAAAAAGGCAAAATCAGAGAAGGGTTGCTTCTATTTATGCAGAAAAATCCTCTGGACGAGCAAAACGAAACTATACCTGTAATAAATAAAGAAAGTGTTCGTCAACAGACACAGGCGCCTTCAGGATTAAAATTAACTCAACTTAAACCTATGACAGCAGCAATTCTATCAATAGCAATTTTAGCTTCGGGAGCAGGCGGAGTATCATTCGCGGCACAAGACTCACTCCCGGGGGAAACTCTTTATCCGGTTAAAACAGGAGTAAACGAACGTGTTGAGAGTGCTTTCGCCGTCGGCACAGAATCAGAGGCGGAGTTCGCTCTTAAACAAGTTGAAAGAAGAATGCAGGAAAGTGCGGAACTGGGAGCCGAAGGTAAATTTAGCGGAGAAGCGGAAGCAGAAGTTGAAGAAAACTTTGAGAGTCACATAAAAAAACTTGAAGAGCTTAAGGCGGAACTGGAAGAAAAAGGCAATGCAGGGGTACAAGCAAATATAAGTGCACGATTAAACGCCGTACTTCAGTTGCATAACCAAATCTTAAATTCTCTGAAAAATAAGGCGGAAATGGAAGTTGAGGGAGAAGCTGAAGAAAATAGCGGAACTTCTACAACTTCTACAACTTCTACAACGTCAACTAAAAACGAGATTGAAAATACAGCAAAAAACCTGGGCAAATTAATTGCAAAAGTAAAAAGTGAATCAGAAGCAGCGGCAGAAGCTGATGCAAAATCTGCGACAAGTGTAGAGGACAACCCAAATGAACACGGGCAAAAAGCTTCCGCAGAGGCAATGCTGAGCGTTGCAGAAAAAAGACATGCCAAGGTAAAAGCTTTTGCAGAAGATAAAAAGGATAAATTCAACATTGAGGTGGGCGAAGAGGCACAAGCAAAATTAGATGCAGCAGCGGAACTTATCACAGAAGGCAAGGCAGAGTTGGAGAAAGAGAATTACGCAAAAGCATTCAGTAAGTTTAAATCTTCTCTTCATAACTCACAAAAAGCCCAATCTCTTATAGCGGTTAGCATACGCCTCGGCGCCGGAGTAGATATAGACACAGATGAAGACGAAGAAGATAAAGAGGAAGGTGAAGATAAAGAAGAGAGTGAAGGAGAAGAGAATGAAAATGAAGATGAAGAGGAAGATGAAACAGAAAACAGTACCGGAACAGAAGCTGAAATAGAAGCAGAAGGAGAGGCGGAAGTACAGGGCAGAGGCAACAACAATTCCGGAGAGGCACGAGGAAGAGGAGATGCAAGAGTTGAAGTAGGATTATAACAAAAACTGACGAATAAAAAACCGCCACGCAACGCGTGGCGGTTTTTTATTGTTTATCCCATAGCGTCCCGGGCACTCTAATGTTTGTATAAATAGTTATACGCCTTTTCGAGAATCTGCCTTGATTCTTCATAAGTAATCTTTCGCATCGCCTGTTTATACGAAAGCCATTGATAATCGTGCACCTCTTCTTCGGGGAGTTTAACCTTATCAGTTAATACCTCAGCTAGAAAGAAAATGACCGTCTTATTTACAACCGCGTCTTCGGTTTTAAAAGAGTATTTTTCCTTGAAAACCGGGGAGTTGTATATGCGTATGTTTTCTATGCCTGTCTCCTCCTTTAGCTCACGCCTCGCTGTAGTTTCGGGGTCTTCCCTATTTTCCCGGTGACCCTTAGGAAACGACCAATGCGTTCCTTTACCTTCTTTTGTTTGATGTTGTATAAGCAAAAAATGCAGTTCAGAATTTTGTCTTTTAAAAGGTATAATACCGTAGGATTTATCACGCATAGAATTAGTTTTTATATAATAACGCGGCTTTCTCCCGCGCTTTCTCTATTGCCTGCTTACCTAAAAAAGTACCATTTGCGCCCTTGTACATAAGGTGATCCCGTCCCGCGGAGGCATGCTCCAGGTCTAATTGATGTCCGATTTCATGCGCTAAAACACGAAAGTCATGAACAGTGGTTTTATCAGCTACAGCTACCGCACGAACTCCGCCGAAAGATATGCCGTTCAAGCCGCGCAAATGAGACACGAGAAAAACGTTAATATGATCATTACGGAAATCAGGTATATCTGAAAGAAATTCTCCGGGATTTTTGTAAAAACTTTCAAATTCAGGGGTCGAAAATTCACGAAACGCTAAATTTTTAACATTTAACTTAATATTTGCCTGGCTCCATATATTTGAGGCGTCTTTTACTAAATCTTTCGCTTCCGCATCACTTCTTTTTGAGGCATGTTGTTCGTCCCCCTGCATTACAACCACATTCAGTGGAATCGTAATTTCTTCACTCTCTACCCGGGAGGGTACGGGATCTTGGGTTGCTTCTTTTGAGGTATCCATAAAAAACACAATTTCTCTTATACCGGTAATAGAGAGTAGCGCTACAATCGCCAATATGGCAATTGCAACAGTAATGATACGCCTTATAGTACTCGGCTTTTTTTCTATTTCATCGCCGGGGCGCACTTCCGGAAATTTTTTATGAAAGTCCTCCTCTTTCATATCTTGGTCATTTGTCATCTTTCGTTTGTTAAAGAAATAACAATAAAAGTAGTATTATCATGTCCTCCGTTTTCGTTTAAAACTTTTTTTCTAAGTGCTTCTCCTGCACTATCGGGATCACTAAAATTCATAAGTAAACTCCCTATTTCTTCTGCTTCTGCGTAGTCAAAGAGTCCGTCTGTGCCGACTACCAACCATTTATCTTCATCTTTAATTCGGTATTCTCCGGTAGAAGGTTCGGAAATAATACCCACGTCACGAAAATAAGAATCTCCAAGGGCGCGCGTAGGTTGAATGCCGAAAGGGCCTTTCATGACGTATTCCCCTGATATTATCCCTCCGTTTTTCTCTACGCGTTTTCTCTCTTCAGGGTTATCCATTCTGTGAAATTCTGAAATTTGCTTCGCCTCTCCCTGTTCGCTAATCACTATAATACCTCCATCGCCCGCGTTTGCCCAATAAATGGTATTGTTTTTGATATAAACATCGGAGGCAGTAGAACCCGCAGTCGAGTTCTCCATGTCCTCGGAAGTTCTTATATACGCTTTTTTAAAAGCTTCACCCGGCGACTCTCCATCTTCCAGTTCTTTAAAAAAGTATCGATGTAAAAATTTACGCGCATGCTCTGCCACTTCCGCTCCTTTGTGTCCGTCATACGCGCCCGCGAACATCCACCCTTCTTCTTTCTCTACATAATAAGTGTCTTCCATAAAACCCTTCGGGCCCTGTTCCGAAACTATTGAATAGTTGTACTTGTGAGTTGTTGTCATTAGTGAGTAATTTTTTGATGCGATTAGT
>CAYMUG010000035.1:0-6904 GCA_964393575.1 uncultured Candidatus Saccharibacteria bacterium
GGTTCTAATTATTGCGAATTGTTTGTTACTCATAAATTTTCCTGATTACTATACCGTAAATCATAATATATTGCAATACCTTAAGATTAAATTTCAATCCCTACTTCTGGCAGGAAACGAACTTTAAAAACAATCCCTATTTAACTTTACTATCAACCAAGTCCTTAAAAAGTTCATTTATATCTATAGTTGCCACGCCGCTTACTTTGTCGGCTCCGCCGTAGTACATAAAAAGCTTGTCATTAATCAACACGTTGCCACAGGGAAAGACAACATTATTCACCTCTCCGACTTTTTCGTACGCGACCTCCGGTTCAAATATAGGGTTTTGGGTTCTAGCAATGATAGTGGATGGATCCTCCAAACTCAAAAGTACAGCGCCCACTCTGTAGACATTGTCGTGAGACACACCGTGATACAGCATAATCCAACCTTTATCTGTCTTAAGCGGAGGCGCTGCGGCACCCACTTTTTTGCTGTCCCACCAACCCCTTCGTGGCCCTATCCATCGCACCTCTTCAAGCCAGGGACCTTCTTTGAACTCAAGTGAAGACACTAGAGAGTAATCTATATCTTCGCCCACTCTATGCACTACCATATACTTCCCTCTAACTTTTTCCGGGAATATAAAGGCGTCTTTGTCGTCAAAATCCGCAGGGGAGATTACTTTGGGACGGGACCAATTCCATTTCTTGGCTATAAAATCTTCAACGCCTATACTACTCAAAGCAACCCTCGGCGGGTTAACTCCGTCATACGCAGTGTAGGTTAGGTAAATGCGCCCGTCTATATGACTCAGACGCGGATCTTCGCATCCGGAATTACCTCCTTCGTTTTTCTTTTTCTCAAAATCCTCACGCGGAGTATAAACCGGTTCATCCAAACGCTCGTCTATCCGTAATCCGTCTTCGCTTGCTGCGTAGCCCAGAACCGAAGTATTGTCTTTTGACATTGCCCTGTATAAGATATGGGTCTTATCTTCCAAGCGTATAGCAGCGGGGTTGAATGTCGCCTTGCTTTCCCAGGAATTTTTAGAGTTAGGTGTAATTATTGGGTTAGCATCTCCCCGCTTTAACTGTACCTGCTCACCTCTCCTTTCCAGAATTTGATCCATAAGATCTGAGAGCTTAAAAAACGCCAAGGCACAAGTGGTATCCGCGGCTCCATAATAAAGATAAACCCATCCATCCTCCAACATAGCTCCGGAAGGAAAGACCACATCAGGAGTTATTCCGATTCTTTCGTAATATTGTTCAGGAAAAAGAATGGGTGCGTTTGTTCGCCCTATTATCTTTAGTGGATTTTGCGGATCCAAAAGAACCGCCTCTATACTAAACAGCTTATCGCCGGAAAAATAATTTTTAATATGAGAATAGAATAACAGCCATCCGTGTTCTGTCTTTACGGGAGGAGCTCCCGCTTCCACGTGATCGTTGGGATGGCGCTTAAGGTTCAGGGAAAATTGTTCCAGGTTTTCATACCAGGAATTCCAATATTCTTCCGACCACATATCACCCTCTTCTTCAAAAGGAGCCAACGCTATACAGGAAGGAGGTGAATCTGTGTTGACGGTAAGTATGCTCCACATTTTATCGTCTATTTTTTCAGGAAAAAGCGCCATACCTTTAGCATTAAAAGGGGTAACGGGGTGTTTCTCCTGTATACTCTCAAGATCATCACTGAGGGCAACGCCAACCTTGATTCCACTGGCTTCAAAAGGAAATTTGGAAAGAGCGGTATAGAAAATATAATATTTGCCGTTTAATTGAGTAACCCGGGGGTCTTCACATCCGAAACGCTCCCAATCGTATTCAGGTATTATAAACCTCCGCCTGTTTCTGAAATTTATCCCGTCATCGCTTTCTACTATACCTACACTGGAAACCTCCATTTTTGTATCCGCAGAAGCATGATAATGAGGCAAAGATAAAGCCCTATATATTAGAAAAAATTTGTCGTCTCTTTTTGCCGGGCAACCATTAAAAACTGCCGCCGCTTCCCAGCTATGTATATTAGAAGGTGCTAATATGGGATTTTCGTCGGAACGGTGTATGGGTATCATAAGCCGGCACGAGATCCTTTAAGTATTTTTTTGGCAAAACGCGGTTTTTCATCTCTTGTTAAAGCTTCAATAAGTTGTGAAAAATTGCAGTAAGCAACTCCGGTGTAGCTATCAGCCGCGCCGTAGTAAAGAAGCAGGTTGTCTCCCCTTATTGCTGTGCCCGTAGCATAAATTACACCTCCCTTGAAACCATTATTTTCATAGTATAGGTCAGAGGCGGTTAACACGGGTTCGCGCGAGCGGCGCAGAACTTTTTCGGGATTTTCCGCATCCAAAAGCATTGCCCCCACTTTATATTTACCCCAATCATCATCCATAGCATGATAGAAAACCAGCCAACCTTTTTCGGTTTTTATCGGAGGTGTGCCTACGCCACGAAGCCATTTATCCCAAGAGTTACTACGCATAGAACCACCTTTAAAACTACGGATAAAACGGTTTTTGCCGCTGAAATTAAGATCATCCAAATAGTCAATTGAAACTTCGGGGTCTATGCTGTGCAATATAGCATACTTTCCATTGATGCGTTCGGGGAATAATACCCAGTTTTTATGTACCTGGCCGGGCAGGGATATAAGCTGTGGAGCGCTCCAATTCCATTTTTGTTTCAGGAGATCCTCTCTGGAAATAGAAGTTATAGCAACCCGCAGACCGTCGTGAACAGCCGTGTACAGCATATATATACGGTCATCTTCTTCTATATATGTAAGGCGCGGATCTTCAGCACCGCCAAAGCTTCCTCCTGAAAAATATGAAAATAAAGAAAAAGGCTGCAGGCCGGTGTCGTGTTCATACACAGGTTGCTGCAGCCGTTGGTTAACATTAAATCCGTCAATAGTTTCCGCATATCCGAGGCGCGACATCCCGTCTTCGCCTATGGCTCTATATAAAAGCGCGACCTTATCGCCGATGTCAATCGCTCCGGGGTTAAATGTCTGCCAGGATTCCCAATTATTATTGCCCTTCGGAGCTAAAATAGGGTTTTCTGTAAATTTATTAAGCTTCTCCTCTTCTTTTGCCTCTGCCTCTTCTCGCTCTCTTATCGTTATACCACTGTGCTCTTTTTTTGGATCATCAGATAGACCGCTCCGCTTAAAGAAATTGCGAAAAAAGCTATATATATTACTTAAAATTTTTCCCATTATACTGCCTACTATTAAGGGATTTCTTATTTATATTTCAATGATATCACTACCAATATCAATAAACAATAAACTAACTGTGTAAAATTCTATATCTAAAGTTTAACAACCTCACCCCATTTATCGTAATTTCCTGAAGCCGTAAGAATAATAATTTGAAAGTCGCGCGCAAGACGTAAAATAAGATGCTGCATATTATTTTTTCTTTTCTCATCAAAATTAACAAAAGGATCGTCTAATACAACAACCGGCCTAACTTCTTTTCCTGTAGAAGATTCTTTTTTGCCGTAAAGTAGATTAATGATACCGAAACGAGCGACGATATATATTTGGTCTATGGTGCCGGTAGAAAGATGGTGTATATCAACATAATCTTCTTTTTCAGGGCTATATACCTGAATGTCAAAATCATCACTTATTTTAATATCAGTGTATCTTCCCGAAGTTATCTCACTAAGATATTCTTCTATTGATTCCGCGAGCTTATCTTTTGTTTTGTGAAGAGAGCGCAAACGCGCCTCTTCCAGGGCTTCTTTTATGATTCCATATACCCGGGCCCGCTTTTCCATACTTGCAATTTCTTCTTTCAATGTATTTAACTTGTTTTCGGTATCTTGTATTTCTTCATCCGTTACCTGCAAACTTTTCAATTCTCCCTTTAGCTCGGAGTATTGATTACGATATTTTTCAAGATCTTTTTCTATCTTTACTTTTTCATGTTCCAGCTCTTTTTGACGTTTTGTGTCAGGAGGATTTGTTTTTTGGTCCTCAGTTAATCTCCCTTCCTGTGTTCCGAGTTGTTTTTCCAGTTCTCTTCGTTTATCTTTCAGGGCTTGAGGGTCTTTATCGCGCAAAACTAAACTCTGTTGCTGATTGATTTCTTTAATTCGGGCATTTGCCTCGCTAATACTTTTATTTAAATCCTTAAATTCCGATGTACTCTTAACCCCAAACTTAGAAACATACTTATCTAATTCTTTTTGTTTTGACTCAAGTTCTTTTTCAACTTGGTTTTCTTCTTTTTTTAAATCTTTGAGGGTTTTATATTTTTTGTATGTGCCTGTAGCAAAATACCAAACAGCGAGCCCTATTAAAACTACCCATGCCGCATAAAAAACAGCCCATAGAATTCCCATAAATCCGAGAACAAATAAAACACCTGCCTCAATCATAAACATTTTAGTAGTGGGATAGTAAACTTTTTTATCCTTTCCTTCCAGCGTTTGTATCTTACCTTTTAACTCTTCCAGTTGCTCTTTCAGCGACTCTATTCTGGCATTAATACGCTCCACACTTTCAATGTCCTCCGGGGAGGGAATTTCTGTAGATTCGACTTTTTCCTCCAGTTCTTTTTTCTCTTTTTCCAAGGATTCCCATTTTTCTAAATCATTCATTACGGTATTTAATTCTTCGTCTATTTTTTTTATTTCCTTTTTTGCCTCAAAGTACTCCCGATTTGCTTCATATTCTTTCTCAAATAATGCGTGCTTATCCTGTAACTCTTCTATTTTTTTATTAATTTCTTCCAGTTTAGATTGTTTTTCATTTTTGGAGCTTAGCTGCTCCTTCATTTTTCTAAGGTTTTCGGTGAGTTCCCGTGCTCTATCGCGTGCCATCTTTATCTTGCCTGCATTCTTTACCGGCCGGGATGAATCAAGTCCTTTTTCAAGTTTTTTCTGAGTTTTCTCTAAATTAGTAATTAATTCAGTGACTGAAACTTCCGCTGAAGATCCGCCTATCATATCCTGTAAGATCTCCACTATTTTCTTTTTATCCTGATCAATAAGCAGAAGAGCATCTTTCTTGATAACAAAATACCTCTCAAATAAATACCTATAAACGTAACCTCCCCACCGTTTAAGTAGAGAGGAAACCTCTTTAAAATCATGAGATATCACTTCTCCTTCTTTTTCGGATAGCAGAACTTTTTTGTTCTCAAAATCTTTCTCAAGAATATACTCCCCTCCTTCTGCCTCAAAATAAAGTTTGAGATTATACAACCTGTCCGAGTTCCAATTTTTGAGTTCCTGAATATATTGCGGAGCCGCATGAGGTGTAGGGTCAAAAAATAAAACAGCAATAAGCGCCTCCAAAAACGTGCTTTTACCGCTTTCGTTATCTCCTTTGATGACAGTTACGTCTTTTGGAAATTCTATTTTCTCTTTTTTTAATTTTTTAAAATTTTGAGCTTCAAGGGCTTGGATGTACATAATTTTATTCGCTCACTTCGTTCTCTCATAAAATACTATAAAGATGACTATGACACAGCGCTCGCGCAGCGAGCGCATTTGTTATGGTTATGGTCATTGTCATAGTGCGAACGTTAGTGAGCTTAGTCCGATATTATATCGGGGTCTTTAAATGCCCTAAGTCCGGTCTGTAGCGCTTCTTTGTAAAGTTCCTTTTCCTCTTCTCCGGCATTTTTTATTTTATCCTGCATAATTTCCACAAATTGTCCGCTGATCATAAACTTGGGGTACTCTTCTAAATCTTTTTCTTCTGCTTTGTTGCTTTTATCTTTAAAATTTATGCTCCAAAAATTATCTTTTAACTGGTCTTTAAACGATTCCGTGTCCAGACCTATATTATTAATATCCTCACCTTTTAAAATCACGGACAACACTAAATTTTCATCCGCTTTTTGCAGGATTTTATCTTTTATCTCTTCGACAGATTGATGATCTCCTAAGTTGATTTCTATGCTTTCCGTGTGTCTTGTGCTGATTTTACGGGGTTCAGTTTTTATAAGATTAGGCCCTACCGCTTCACCTATAATCACATAGCCGGCATTTTTCTGCTTAGTAGAAAGCATTTCAGGAGATCCCGGGTAATAAGCTATAACATCTCCTCTGCTTTCGTTGCGCAAAGAATGCCAGTCACCAAGAGCAACATAGTGCGCATTAGATTGTTCTATATGCTCAGGCTTTATAGGATAATTCACTTCCCTGGCCTGTCCCAAGACAGAACCATGTGCCATTACTACACGAAAAGCATCATCATTCTCCGCTTGAACCATAGCTGACTCCGAGGGCGTATCTGGATTATATGCTTTCCCGTAAACTACAGTATTTAAACTTTCATAATTAAATCTACCCACTCCTTTATCGCGGGTAAATACAGAAACATTAGGCATTTCTTCAAACTCACCCCCCAACCCCTCAGGGTTGCCTAATTCTAAATCGTGGTTACCCGGTATTATACACACATATATTCCGGAATCCGCTAACTTTTTAAACTGCTCCTGAACGAACTTTTTGTTTTTTCTGGATGGTTTATTTGTATCAAAAAGATCCCCTGCGATTAAAAACAGGTGTATATCTTCTGAAATTGCCACATTCACTATTTTAGAAAAAGTGGTGCTTATATCTCCTGCAATTTCTTGTTTTGCGCCTATATGTATGTCTGATGTATGTAGAAAACGCATGATTTTTGTTCACTTCGTTCACAAAAAAGAATTAAGAATTATGAATCAAGAATTGTGAATGATTGCGCTGCGCAGGGCACAGGACTGTACCCTGCTTCGCGCAATGTTTTTTGTTGTGACTACGATTTCTTTTTAATTTGCTACTATGCGGATAGTGCGCTTTCGGTGCAGACGCGGATTATGCTGACGAGTTATCCATAAATCCGTATTATTCGTGTCAGAATTCTATATTCTGCATTCCCATTCTTTATTCTTTATTCTTTATTCTTTATTCTT
>CAYMUG010000036.1:0-6196 GCA_964393575.1 uncultured Candidatus Saccharibacteria bacterium
TATAAAAAAATGCTCTGTTATTTGCTATGATACTATAAATAAAGTCAAAAAATTTATCAGCGAGTGGAATATTTTCATATATCCATAGCATCCATTTTTTGTTTTGCGTGTACGACAAAATCTGAAAAACTGCGTGAGCTCCTCCGTAAACCGCACCTTCAGGTGTTATTAGCTTCATTTCTTTCCTGAATTCATTTTCGGGTATTTCCTGTATAAATTTTATTGCTTCCTGGTACGGCATAAATTTAACGCGCGGTGTTGTCTGCTTTTTCCACTTATCTATCCATATTTTACAAAAACCGCATTCTCCGTCCCATATGCATAAAGGTTTTTCTGGGCTATATTGTATAATTGTATTTTTTGTCATAATATTAGTATTGTTGACCCTCCTAATATACAATGCTAGTTATGGAGTATTATATCACACAAATCATTTTTAATACGCCACTTCTACAATGAAATTTTTATTTGTCGCTCCGCGGTTTCATACAAATCAATACGCCTGGACTAAAGCACTTGTGGAAAACGGGCATGAGGTTCAATTTTGGACTTGGTGGGAAGATACGGGTCCGGAAAACTATAGTGCACTAAAACCGGAAAAGATCCAAACTTCGTCACTTAGTAGGTTTTTGCTGGGTTTGGTTAAAAAGCAAGAAAAAAGAAACGCGTGGAGTGCCTTGTTCGCGTTTCCAAAAATATTTTTATTTTATAAAAAATTTAAAAAATATAACCCGGATGTTCTTATTGCCAGACACCCAAACAAGTTTTTAATTTCTTTTATATCTCTAATTTTTGCTAAGTTAAACAAAACTCAAATAATAATATACACACAAACACCTCTTCATAAAAAAATGAAACCGCTTAACAGGCTTCTTATGAAAGTGTTTGTATTTATCTTTGGCGCAAAATGGATAACAACCGCGCCGGGAGACAAGGAGAAGTACCCAAAATTTCACCAAAACGCGTTTTATGCGCCATTCGCTGTTGATGCAAGCATTATTCCTAAAAAACAAGAATATGACACTTCGCGGGTAGACATTATTTCTATCGGCAAGCTTCACCAGTCGCGAAAAAACAATCTTTTGTTGCTGCAAGCCCTTAAGAAAATTGAAGGTGAATTAGATTTTCATTTAACTCTTATTGGTTCTTTGCTTTCGGCAGAAGAGCCCATTTATAAAAAAATATTAAAGTATATAGAGGATAACAACTTAGAGAATAAAGTTACAGTAAAAGCTAATTTGCCACACAAAGAAGTGCTCGAGGAGTATGCTAAAAATGATTTATTTGTATTACCAAGTTCAAATGAGCAATCCGCCTATTCCCATCTTGAGGCAATGGCTGCCGGCCTGCCTGTGATTTGCAGTGACACAAACAGGACGCGGTATTATGTAGAAGAGGGAGGAAATGGCTATATTTTTAAAAGCGATGATGTGGATGACCTTGTTAGGAAAATAAAGCTTATTGTTAAAGATAAAGACAATATTCGAAAGATGGGAAGGCGCAGCGTAGAGATAGTAAGGCAGCATTACACCATGGATGCTTTTTATAAAAATTTATTGAAAATAATTTCCTAAGTAAATCAGCCAAATCAATCTATGCAAATTACTTTTCTTATATATTCTATGGATGGCGGAGGGGCGCAGCGAGTTTTCACTGAGCTAATAAACAATTTTGCAAGTAGGGGTTATAAAACCAAGTTGGCTCTGGCGCAAAAACGGGGCTCCTATTTAGAGCAGATAGATCAAGCCACTGAAATTATAGATTTAGATATTTCCGGATTTTTGAAAGGCGTTTTTAAAATAGCTAGATATCTACGCAAAGAAAAACCGGAAGTTTTACTTTCTACAATGAACACTATGAACGTAATGGTGTTGTTGGCTTCCGTGCTGGCGCGGCACAAAGGAAGGGTAGTGGTCAGGGAAGCCAATATATTATCTCTTTCACTTAAAAAAACAAAAGCGGGTAAGGCGTTTTTGTTAAGTAGCGCGACAAAAGTTTTGTATCCAAAAGCTGACAAAATAATCGCCAACTCTAAAGGAATGGTGCGTGACTTAACGGAAAACTTTAGTATACCTGAAAATAAGATAGTCCAAATATATCTTCCTCTTAATATAAAAAAAATCCGGGAAAAAGCTGAAGAAGCCCTCGACCATCCGTGGATGGCAAACCCCGAAAATAGGGTTGTCTTAAGTGTGGGAAGTTTAACCGAACAGAAGGATTATACTGCACTACTCAAAGCTTTTTCGAAGATCGATAACAAATATAACTTAAAACTTATTATATTAGGAGAAGGTCCTGAACGAGACAAGCTTGAACGACTAAGCAGAAAATTAGGTATTGAAGAGAGGGTTTCTATGCCCGGCTTTGCGAGTAACCCTTATTCTTATATGAAACACGCCGACGCGTTCGTGCTTACCTCAAAGTGGGAGGGTATTCCTAACGTGCTCATAGAGGCAATTGCAGTAGGCACCCCTGTTATAAGTACGGATTGTAAATGGGGACCAGCGGAGATTTTACAAAACGGTAAATACGGAAAACTTGTTCCGGTGGGGGATTATACCTCGTTATCAAGAGCAATAACTGACACTATAAACGCCTCCCCGGATACCGAGGAGGCGTTTGCGTATGTGGAAAGCACCTTTTCTATAGAAAAGATTTCCGAAGAGTACTTAGACATTATCAGAGGGTAAGCGTATCTCCTGTCTTTAGTACGTCCCGGGCGTTTTGTTCTTCCTTGTCTTCTTTCTGTATCTCTTTAATCAACACCCCTCTGTTTTTGGCGATAACTATTGCTCCTTCCTGGGTTTTTCGTGTAACGCGTCCTGGGATACCTTTCATTTCTTCCTCAACAAGACCTGCTTTCCAGCAGAGATATTTTTCTCCGTTGTAGTAGAAAAATGCTCCGGGGTACGGCTTGGTTAACGCACGCACAAGGTTATAAATGTCTACATCCCTCATAGTGCGCCAGTCGATTCTACCGTCTTCGGGTTTGCGGGAATGGTAGTAGGCGCCTTGTGTGGTTTCTTGAGGGATTTCTTTTATCCCACCTTGCTCCAGCTTATCAAGAGTTTCTGTGAGAAGGCGGGGAAATACTTCAAGCGTTGTTTTCACCACATCTGCAATAGTGTGAGATGGGGCTATGGTAAATTTCTCCTGAGTTAGTATAGGCCCTGTATCGATATCTTCGTCTATTTTAATAATACTTACTCCGCCTTCTGTCTCGCCGTTTATAACCATCCAGTTGAGAGTTGAAGACCCTCTATACTCGGGAAGTTTTCCTCCGTGCAGATTGATGAAACCATATTCGGGAATGGAAAGCAGGTCCTTTCCGATAATTTGAGTGTAGCTTGCAAGGACAACTGCATCAGGATTGATGTTTTTAAGGTATTCTATAGCCGACTCACTATTAATGTTCTCCGGTGAAGATACGGGTATATTGTTTTGTTCCGCGCGCTCAGAAAGGGATGGATACCAAAACCCTGCCGAATCATTAACCGGTGTTACAACAGTCGATACTTCATGCTTGCTGCTAAGCAGCTTGTCCAAGCATGCAGTAGCTCTGTCCTTTTTGCCTGCGAGTACTATTTTCATACTATCTCTCCTGTAAGGGAACCGAAAAAAAGTGTAACACTTGGATTTATTCTTTTCAATATATTATTCAAAAAAATTTTTTATTTTCGTACAAATATACCGGACATCTTCCTCGCTCATATCCGGAAACATGGGCAAGGTAATAATTTCATTAGCAAGTTTTTCGGTATTAGTTAGTGTGGTGCTTTTGAAATTCTGTTTTTTGTAATATTCCTGTAAGTGCACGGGTGGGCTGAAATGTATTGAAGCTCCGATACCGTTTTCTTTTAGATGTGCAAGCAATTCGTTCCTTATATTGGTATTTGTTTTTATTGTGTACATTTGGTATACGTGCAGGTTGTCGGTTTTTTCTGTGGGTGTTTCCACTTCTTTTATGGGTTCAAGAAGCTCATTGTATAAGTTTGCTGTATGGCGCCTTTTTTGGTTAAAAGTATCAATCTTTTTCATTTGTTCTACACCCACTGCCGCAAGGAGATTACTCATACGGAAATTATATCCGGGAAGTGTTGCCGATCTGTATCCGGGGTGCGGCGGATTTTGAGCTTTTGGTATTCCGTGTGCAATGAGCAAGTGCGCTTTTTCAGCTAAATTGTCGTCGTTTGTTGTAAACATACCACCTTCTCCTGTTGTGATGTTTTTAGTAGGAAAAAAGGAAAAACACCCTACTCCGAAAGATCCGGTTTTGTATCCATCATATTCTGCACCTATTGCTTCGGCTGAATCTTCTATAAGTAGTAGATTGTGCTTTTCAGTTATGTTTTTGAGCTCCCCTATATTTGCCGCCTGCCCCCCAAAGTGAACTACCATTATTGCCTCGGTTTTGTTTGAAATTACTCCTTCAACGCTTTTAGTATCAAGATTACCGGTTTCGTAATTTATATCAGCAAAAACAGGTATCGCCCCCGCGGTAACTACAGCGTTCGCGGAAGCAGAGAATGTAAAACTGGGAAGAATAACTTCACCCGTTATGTTATTTGCTTTCAATGCTATAAAAAGAGCCGAAGTGCAGGAGTTCATACTGATCGCATGCTTAACGCCTACATATTCGGCAAAATTTTTTTCAAACTCTTTATTTTTATCTCCGTGAGTCAGCCATCCTGAGTGAAGAGTTTCCAGTACTGCCTTTTCCTCTTCTTTGCCGATGCTCGCTTGTGATAATGGAATGTTTTTTTTAGACATAATCTAGTAGAATTTTTTAAGAAAATCGTGATATTTTTGCATCCCTTTCTCCAGTGAGTGTTTGGGCTTATAGCCGAGCACTTCTTTTGCTTTATTTATATCTAAAGCTCCGCGTTCAGGTCTGTAAACGTCAGCAGGAGCTTTTTCTATTTTAACCGGTTTATCTGAGGTGCTTTTAACTATTTCTGCTAACTCTTTTAATTGTTTTCCTTCCCCGTAAGTGATATTAAATGTTTCATTTTCAGCTTTTGAGTTGAATGCAGCTAAAACAAAACCTTCGGCGGTGTCTTCCACGAATGAAAAGTCCAACTTAGACGTACCTCCGTTGTGTAGTTTGATAGGTTTGCCTGCTAGGGCGTTTTCAAGAAATATCTGGGTCACTCTTCTATTAACGTCGCCGGGCCCGTATACAGCGGAAGGCCGTATTATAGTGTATGGTATATCATATCTCCTTCCGTATGATTCGGTTATTATTTCACCCGCTAATTTAGTCCCTCCGTATATACCCTTTGGTTTTTTTGGGTGTTCTTCATCGGCAGGATCGCGCTCAAAATCCCCGTAAACCATACTTGATGACGTGTACACAAACCGTTTTATATAATCCAGGTCTTTGATGCTGTCCAAAATATTTACAGTCCCCTGTATTATACTGCCTGTTGCCTCCTCAGGATTTTTGTCGCCTAAATCAGCTATAGGAAGTGCTGCAAGGTGCATTACATGAGTGGGCTTGTGAGTTTGTATAGAGTCCTGAAGAAATCGCTTATCCCTGGTGTCACCTCGTATAAACGTAATTTTATCCCTAATACCTTGAAATCTGTGCTGAAAGTATTGCTGGTAGTTAGCATTTACAAGCGGGTTGGAATATTGAATAAATGCGTCGTAAATAATAACATCATCACCGCGTTCTATAAGATTGTTGGCGATATATGAACCGATAAACCCGGCTCCGCCGGTTATAAAAATTTTATTTTTAGAATTATTGTTATTTGTGCCCATATAAGGTAATGTAATTTACAGGTATTATAATACCAGAAAACCATAATTTTACAATAAGTAAAGGGTGTATGGAAAATTCAGAAATAAAAATATGCATATTTTCTCCCAACGTGTATCCCTATTTTAACTCCAAAACCAGGGCGCCTGTAGGAGGGGCGGAACTCCAGTTTTACTATATGGGTACGGAATTGGCAAAACACCCTAATTTTTCGGTTCATATAGTTGTTGACGCCGCGCGAGAAAGGTTTGAAAAAAGGGATGGTGTAAAACTATATAAATTTAACGCGGGAGCTAAAAACAAAAAATACTTAAAAATATTCAACCAAATATGGCGTCTTTATGGTTTATTCAGTAAAATAAACGCCGACATTTACCTGCAGCGTGCGGCAAGTTATTGGACCGGCATTATTGCTTTTTACTGTAAACTGAG
>CAYMUG010000037.1:0-6048 GCA_964393575.1 uncultured Candidatus Saccharibacteria bacterium
CCAAGGTTGGGTTCTCTGTGAAGAACCAGGTGGTCTCCTCCGGTGGAAACAGCGATGCGAAGGTAATCGGGAGGGGTCATCCCTTCCTCTTCTGCTTCTTGTTCGTCTCTGTATATTTTGCTGCCTTCAAGGGCTATCCGGTGTTTAATATCATCCAAGTGTTCTCTTATTTCTTTTTCTCTTTCCTGAAGCTCGTCCAGTTCTTCTTGTAGGCCGCCGATTATAAGCTGTTGCTCTTCGGTTAGCGGAACAATAAGGGACATAGCTCATCCTTTCTGAGGCGGAGGCATTCGGTACAACTTCCTGAAGCTTTTATCTGCGTTCCGAGTCCCAGTGAATAATTAAAGCATCGCCTTCGTTGGAAACAGTTATATAAGGATGATTTGCGCTTCTTGATTCGTCGTATTCTTTTCTGTGCTCTTCATCTTTTCTGTATTTTTGATTGCCTTTGCGAGCTATTTGATGTTTAAAACTGCCCAGTTGTTTTTGTACTTCACTTTTTCTTCTCTCAAGGTTATCCCGCTCTTCTATTAGGTTATGGAGTTCGCGCTTTTGCCCTTCTGTTAGTGGGACCACTGAGTAAGACACAGTTTATCCTTTCTGAGGCGAGGGTACACAGGTGCAATTCCCTTTAGGGATGAGCAAATTATAGTATATGTAAATTGGAAAGTCAATTTTTGTGATGAGTAATATGTAATGTGTAACAAGTAACTTGTAACTAGTAACAAGGAATCAGTAATGTGTAATATGGATGTGGAAAATTCATTGACTTTATATATAAAATTTGCTATTATTAAGTTAGAAATAAGACCTCCCGTGTTGGGATACCGAAATGGCGTCCCGTTAAAGCGGGGGGCTTTCTTTTTTAAGGAAATAAGATTTTTTCTTCTATTATCTTATCCTTAATAATTTCATAGAATTCATAATCTCCCTTTTCATATTTTCTAAATAGCGCCCAGGAGATAAAATCGACCGCTTGTAATGATTTATTATTATGGGAAGCGTGTAACTCAGTCTTAAATTCTCCATCTCTACGTCCTTGCATTGAATTAAAAAGGTAATTAATAAAGTTTTCTCTTATATGCCTTTTTGTATCTTTGCGATCAATATACAAATGTATAGCTTCGCCAGCATCAAGAATATCGCTATTGTGTAAGCGATCCAATAGAATGTTGGCAGTATAATTATATAAATAATTTTTTTGGTTTTGTAGATCTACATATACTTTTTCCTTGTTTAAAATAATACATAACACTTTAAGATCCTCTATCTCATTTGCCTTTTTGAGCATGCGCTTTCTGGTAATATCATCTGCATGGTAAGCATGAAGCTCGCCCAATTTCTTGTGTTTTTTCTTGAGTGGTTTCCAAACCTTTTTTGTGACTCTCTCCAATGCGCGCTTATCATTGACTATCGCAATGGTAAACAAAAACCATTTGCTGGACAATTTTTTAAAACCTAAATCTCCGCTTTCATCTAAAAATACATATGCCATTTTATTTATTTTTAGTT
Source organism: uncultured Candidatus Saccharibacteria bacterium (assembly GCA_964393575.1). GTDB lineage: Bacteria > Patescibacteriota > Minisyncoccia > Spechtbacterales > 2-12-FULL-38-22 > CAYMUG01. The sequence continues at coordinate 1,513 of CAYMUG010000037.1, forward strand.
AATTATCAAAAACACTGTATACATTATAAAAGACGCCCGAGGGGGCGTCAACGCTGTCAAGTGTGGGATTAGTGAGTGGTGGATTATAAAAGGTCGGCTAAACCATTGGTTTAGCCGACCTTTTTGGGTTTTAGTTGTCCGAATTGCCCCGTAAAAGCGCTTCGCGCTAACGGGGCAAGCAGATTACTGATTTCACTTTTGCCCCAATTCTTCTAAATCTTTTTTGTAGCGATCTATAAATTTCTGAGTCCAGTCAATAAGCTCTTTATCTACATTAGCCACAGGAGTAATAACTACGCTTTTATTTTTCTTGTCTACTCCTACCTCTACGTTGTCACCGGGTTTTAAACCGAGTTCTTTTAATGTTTCCTGAGAGATTGTAACACCGGCAGAAGTGCCGATTTTGATAACTTTTTGAGGCATAATATGTTTAAAGTCAAAAGTTAAAATTTTTTAGATTTGAATTGTAGTTTTGAGCTTTTAATTTTTAATTTTGAATTTTGAATTTCGAGTTTCGATTAAATTCTGAATTGTACGAATTACTTATTACTCGTTACTTATTACTTATTACTTATTACAAACCCTAAAAGTACCTCTCAATATTCTCCCGATGCCCCTCAAGTGTAGCGGAGCAGTATATTTGCCCCTCTGCATGGATGAAGAATATGCAGTCGGTTTCTTCGGGGTTGAGTACCGCGTCTATAGACACCATTCCCGGGTTGCTTATGGGGTGCGGAGGTATGCCTTTGTTTGTATATGTATTGAAGGGCGACTCTACATCTCTGTCGCTTGAGCTTATAGGCGCCCACCAGCCGGTTTCAGCGGTATTTACGGCATATTGTATGGTGGCGTCCAGCTGAAATGCCATATCGCGCTCTATACGATTCCATAGTATTCCGGCAACAATGCGGGCATCTTCCCTGCCCGATGCCTCTCTTTGCACCATAGATGCCAAAGTGAGCGCGTCCTGCCACCCTATTTCGTGTTCGGCGGTGAATGCGTCGGGATATCCCTCAAACCTATCGTTAAATGTGTTTACCATACGGCTTGCCGCCAAGACAGGGCCTTCTGTGCGCGGGAAAAGATAGGTTGAGGGGAAATATACTCCCTCTTTATAATCTTCGGGGTTTTCGTGGGATTCGTAACCAAGTTGTTTATATGCGGTAAGCCAGCTTTCTTCCTGTACCGCGCTCCAACCCAGTTTAGAGGCAAGTTTTTCGCCTATTTCTTCTTTGCGGTTGCCTTCCGGAATAGTAACCCATATCATAGCAGGGCTCCCCTCAAGTTTAGAGGCAACCTCGGCTTGGGTCATGCTTTTATCCAGAGCGTATCCTCCGGGTTCAACATAGGCGGGAAGTTGGCTTTCAAAAGCAGTAGTGCCTTCTATATATCCCTCAAGTTCAAGGTTTTCCAGAATTTCTGCGCGCTCGTCGTTTTTATTAACCACAAAGTGGTCGCGGGTATAAACGCTCGCGTCAAACGTGATCGGGTCTTTTGTGGGATAAAAGTCCGGCGATGCCTCTGTGTGGTTTATGTCGTAAATAGCGTCCCAGTCATAGCCCATCTTTTCAAATTCAGCGGAGGTTAAATTAAGCCATTGCCTCTCCCCTACATCGCTGTCTTTGGCGGAGGTAACCTCGTAAATTTTAGGGTCGGCGACGGAACCGTCCGGATTTATCTCCCGGACAAGGGTGCTTGTTGTAAAAGTATTCAAAAATTCTTTTGATACCTCCTCCACGTCGCCCCAGCGCAGATGCCCGTATGAGTTAAAAATTTCAGGATTTAAAATAAGGCGTTTGAATTTTTTATCGTCTACGGTTTTTACTATATAAATATCGGCGCTATCTTCGGTTGTAACCAAATCACCGTCTTCTATAGAGACGGCGCGAACGGGTAAAGTCGCACCGATTAACGTTGCGGAGAGTATAATTATAAAAATAATTATATGCATATACTGCGGGGGTATTTTGTCTGATTTTCGTATTCTCATAAAACTATATAGTGAACTTTTATCCTAACCCTATTACCCCGGCTTTTCAAATATAATCCGCTGCTCAGCGGAGGATTAAAGTGTAAAAGGTTAAGTATTTCTAATAAATTAAAGGTATGTAAGAAAGTTACATAACCCGAGTGATTTAATAGTGTGTTTTTGGTTTGTTATAATAAAAAAAGTATTCTGAAAATAGTACAAATAGTAAAGGTCGGTTTGTTTATTAGAATTAAATAAAAGTATGAATATGCAAAGTAAACCAAAAACTCTGATAGCGGTGGCTTTAATTTTCGGTATGTTCGGCGGATTTCTGCTCGGCAGTTCAATGCATGGAGCGAACGCTCAAAACGAAGTTACAGTGGATGAAGATTTACTGGAAAAGCTTTACGACTTGGCCTTCCACAGACCGCTGGATGATGAGGCCTTAGATGCTCACGACGATAAAGTACTTGATACAGTGCTTGACGATATGATAGCTTCGGAAGAACATCAGGCATACGACGGGGTATACACTGCGGTAAAAGCTTATGAAGAAGCAAAGCGTGCACCCGGAGATATGTCATCCTCCGACGAAGACGCTTACTTAGACATTGTAGATTCCTCGCTGTCTCATGTGGGCGCGTGGTCGGATACATTGCCTGAACAAGAACTTGAAAACCGCGTCATAGGCCCCGAAACGGCTCGCAGCACAATTCAGGACGTGTATGACAATGTCCTGAACGACACGGCGAAAAACGCGGCTGAAAAGGGACTATTCAAAGCGCTTGATTCCATCGGGCAGCCAAGCAATCTGCCGCTGCCTTCAGACAACGGTACAAGTACAACCAGTACCACCAGCACAGCGCAATAAGGGCATCCCGGAACTCACCTAAAACCGCTCCTTTTGATGGGGAGCGGTTTTATTGTTGCAGATGTGCGCTGAAAGTGTTGTCTCACGGCGACGTTTGTAAGCTGTATATTCTATTGTTTTTTATAAAGCTTAAACGCGTTGTAGGCAAGATAACCTATACCTAATACTACAAGCCAGCTGAGCCACATAGGCATTGTACCTCCTCCTATATTTACCTCCCAGCCCAAAACTAAACGCAGGAAATGCACTGAAGTCAGCGCGATGAATAATATAAAAGTAGTCAGAAAATAAACTTTTCTTTTCATAAAAATATATATTTAAAGTTTAAGTTATAACCTATTATATTCATTATACTATTTTTAAAAAAATAAAAGAAGGGGTAATCCACCTGAAGGAATACCCCTTTGCATTACCTGCGGCGAACTTTACTTTTTGCTCGCCACCGGATAATAAAATATCATTACGTTGTTATTGCTGTTGAAAAATTACTCTTTCAGTCGTTGAAGACCGTCCATATATTTCCGCCTCAATCTATCATATTCTTCAAACGGAAGTGCAAAAAGACGTTCGGGGCGTGTATTGTCAATAATATCGGCTTCTTTCACAATCTTCGCAATCTTGTTTTCTTTAACGCGGTCAATCTGGCTTTCGTAGGTTTCACCGGGTCGTTTGGTGAGCGCATCCACAGCAGAAACCACATTTAACGGAAAACCTATATCAGTTAAATCCCCTAAGGTAATCTCTGTATCTTCAACAACGTCGTGAAGGAGCGCTGCGGCAACTGTATAAGCATCCGCATCTGAACTTATTTGCCGCACTTTATAAGCAACGCGTTTAGGGTGCAAAAAGTATGGCTTTCCTTGTTTATCCGTTTGCCCTTCATGCGCAGCAACCATCACCGCATAAGCGGCGCATTCAAGCTCAAGGTTTTCCATTCCTTCCCCTTTCTCTTATAAACGTCCGCATTGGTGCAAGGTTAATAAACCGGATACCTGAGATTTATATAATACACAAAAGCTATTTATAACGTCAACTTCAGGACAGCAATAAACCCTTATAAAACATAACCCCGTACCACAGGCACGGGGTTCATATAAAGAACATAGTATGAGGGAAAACCCTTCTTTCGTGGGCGCGGCAGAAATCGAATCTGCGGCCTCTCCGATGATCATCGAAGCGCTCTTCCACTGAGCTACGCGCCCGTGTTGCTTCTCGAAATCTTCTGTCTTTCAGTAGATAGGGTGCCCGAGCTCGTCCTGAATTAACGTCGGGGCGAGCTCGGAGAACACCGGTGTATATTAAGAATGGTACGGGCTAGAGCCCCACACTGTAAAGGAAACCGGCTATGCGCCTCTCATCAAACGTCAGAGGTACGAAGTATCCCGGATTTACACGGCCGTCATATTCAAAGTCCACAACTTGCGCATCACATACTGTGCACTTTTTGTGCACCCAGTCGGCCTCATCCCCAGGCGTGGGAGCGGCCGGCATGTCTCCTATATTCGGAGCCGATCCGCTTTGGACCTCTCTTAGGGTATGGTCTCCTTGTCTGCATCGGACATCTTGATCTTTAGCTCCCATTTAGTGCTCCTTTCCGCGTCGAACAGGTACAGAGTCGGGACTTGCATGGTGTAAGTTACTTTTCTTCCCTTGCACGAAATTCACTTCGTGCATTTCGTGCCGCGGGAGGGATTCG
>CAYMUG010000038.1:0-5675 GCA_964393575.1 uncultured Candidatus Saccharibacteria bacterium
TTATGTTCAGGCGCGTTAATTAATCCGCACTTTTTATACTTCTTTCCGGAACCGCACGGACAGGGGTCGTTGCGGTTTGTCGTTTCCTTCTTCGGAGGGCTTCCGCCTTCTTGTGATTTACCTTTATCCGGTTGAGAGCCCGCGGTTTTCTGGGCGCCCTTAAAACGGAGGTCGTGACTGTGTTCTTCAGGGGGTTGTTGGTTAATCTCAATTTTAAACAAGTGGTGTACCACATCGGCTTCAATTGTATCCAGCAACTGGTCAAACATACGCAACCCTTCATTTTTATATTCTACAAGGGGATCTCTTTGCGCATAAGCGCGCAACCTTACAGAATCACGCATATGAGACATCGCATCCAGGTGGTCGGTCCACAAACTATCTATTGTGCGCAAAAGAAGCCATCTTTCAATTTTACGCATACTCTCGGAGCCGGTTTGTTCTTCTTTTTTCTGAAGCGCTCTCTCAAAAACACCAAAAACACTATTTTTTATATTGTCCTTCGCATCCGCCGCATTCTTATCCTTTTCCTTTATTTCTTTCCGAATATCTTCTATTTCATTATCGAAATCATGAGAAGAAGGCAAAATATTTTTTACATCTTCAAAAAACGAGGCCGCATCCCATTCTTCAGCATAATCAGAGGCAAGGTAAGACGACAGCATTTTATCTAAATAACTATCTATATGATCGTAAATTTTTTGGTGGATCTCTTCATCGGTAGCATCAAGAATTTCATCGCGTCTTTTGTAAATAGTTTCTCTGTGTTTATTCAAAACCTCGTCATACTCAAGTAAATGCTTACGGGCATCAAAATTCATACCCTCTATCTTGCTTTGAGCATTTTCTATTGCTTTGGAAACCATTTTGTTCTCTATTGGCTGGTCCTCCGGTACATTCAGCGTCTGCATCATTGATTTTATTTTTTCACCGCCGAAAACCCTCATAATTTCATCATTCAAAGATACATAAAACTGCGAGGAGCCCGGATCTCCCTGACGTCCGGCTCGTCCCCTAAGCTGGTTATCTATCCTGCGCGCTTCATGACGCTCAGTACCGATAACGTGCAAACCTCCCAGTTCCCTTACTTTTTCGGCTTCTTCTTTGTCAGGAGGATTTCCTCCCAAGACAATATCAACTCCACGCCCGGCCATATTTGTCGCTACGGTAACCGCACCAAGGCGTCCCGCCTGAGCTATAATTTGAGCTTCCTTATCGTGATTTTTAGCGTTTAAAAGCTCATGCTGCACTCCTTCCTTTTCCAAAAGACGACTCAGGTGCTCGTTTTTTTCTATTGAAGTAGTTCCTATTAAGACAGGGCGCTGTTTTTGACTAAGTTCTTTTATTTCACGGGCAAGCGCCTTGTACTTACCTTCTTCTGTCTGGAAAATTAAATCATCTTTATTTTCCCTAATTAATGGCTTATTTGTGGGAATTACAAGCACATCCAGGCCGTAAACACGCGTGAATTCTTCCTCGCTGGTTTTTGCTGTTCCCGTCATACCTGCCAGTTTTTCATACATACGGAAATAATTTTGGAAACTTATAGAGGCCATTGTGCGTGACTCCCGTTGTATTTCCACGCCCTCCTTTGCTTCTATCGCCTGGTGCAACCCTTCCGAATAGCGTCGTCCGGGCATTAATCGTCCTGTAAACTCATCTACAATAATTACCTGACCTTCCCTGACTACATAGTCCTTATCTTTTACAAATAACGCGTGAGCTTTCAACGCCTGCTCAAGCGCGTGTACATAGTGGATGCCACCGCCCTCCGAAGAATCATACAGATTCTCTATACCCAGAGCTTCTTCCATTTTGTCTATACCTTTTTCCGTAATATCTACGGTGCGCATTTTACGATCCACGGTATAATCCTCCTCTTCTTTGAGGCGGGGTACAAATTTTGAAAAAGTTTCATATATTTCAGTGTTACGTGCATCCGGAGCCGATATAATAAGAGGAGTTCTTGCCTCATCTATTAAAATACTATCAATTTCGTCTATTATTGCGTAATAATGCTCGCGCTGGACTTTGTCTTCTTTTTTTTGAGCCAAATTATCCCGCAGGTAATCAAAACCGAATTCATTGTTTGTCCCGTAAGTAATATCCGCATTGTACGCTTCCCGTCTTTCGACCGGGCGCAAATACGCGTCTTCCACCTTAAATGAGCCCAGAGTGTCTCTTTCTTCATCTAACTTTTCGGGGGATTCAGATGCGGCGGTTTCAACATAATTCTCGTCATAAACAAACGATCCTTCATGGGTAACACACCCCACTGTAAGACCCAGGGCGTTATATACTTGCCCCATCCAGACCGTATCACGCCTGGCAAGATAATCGTTTACTGTAATCACATGCACTCCTTTGCCTGTCAAAGCATTTAAGTAAATTGGCGCAGTGGAAGCGAGGGTTTTTCCTTCTCCTGTTTTCATTTCGGCAATCTCGCCTCTATGTAAAACTATACCCCCCAAAAGTTGAACGTCGTAATGTCTCTCTCCAAGAAGACGGTTAGCTGTCTCACGTACAAGAGCGTATGCTTCCGGAAGTATATTATCTAATTCCTCTCCTTCTGAAATACGTTTCTTAAACTCCTGAGTTTTCTCTTTAAGCCCGGATTCGGAAAAACTTTTAACCTCTTCTTCTAAATTATTAATTCTATCAACGCGCGGGCGCAGCTTTTTTAGTGTTTTTTCGTTTTGGTCGCCTAAAAATTTATCTACAAAAGCCATAAATTTTATCTTCTAAACATATAAGTTAACTGGTTGCCCATCATATGTTTAAAAAATTTACTGGGACGGGTGACATTTTTAAAATTTTTTCTTCTCAGGGCATCCAACACACATTCCGTTGTTTTTTCCTCAGCATCTACAAGGGCGTAATTTCTGTCCATATGGTTATCATCAAAAAAGTGAGTGTCAGAGGTTGCGATCAGAGGAAGGTCATACTTTTGCGCTATCTGTTCGGCTTTTTTGTTTAAGTTAATTAATTTTGAATAAAACCAGGAATGTTCTATGGCATCTATCAGGTGAATATACTTTTCCAGGTAAGGACCTAAGCTTATTTTTTTCAAAAAATAAGGATGAGCTGCTATAGCAAAAACGCCGGGATTTTCTTTTTTGTATTCTTCAAGTTGAGAAAAAGTGCGCACTTTTTCCGCTTCTTTATCAACATTTAAGAGAACAATATGCCTGCCCATTATTTTGTTTTTTTTATCTTTAGGGTTTTTTTCTCCCACGGAAATTTCTATACCGCTTATCAGCAAAATTCCTTTACCTTTGGCATATTGATACGCATCTTCTGTCCAGTTTGCCTCCTGGTGAGATGTTGTGGCTAACACCTGAAAACCCAATTCTGCAGCATGATCTATGCCTTCTTTTAATGTATATTTTATGGGCTCAAATGTATCTTCAGCTGAATGGAAGTGTAAATTTGTTTTCAGCATATTCGTGTGATGTATATATATAATAACATTAAACAAAAATGAGACGCCCGGAGGCGTCTCTGATAGGTGACATTACAAAAAGAGGGCGGCCGTGCGCTCCCCCCGGGGCAAGTAGCGTACGGACGCTATCCGGGGCCTCCTGGCGGGCCAACAGAAGGACACAAAAACGCAGAGCGCACGGCCTGGTACGCGCTATCGAGGAACCTGGCAAGAACGCGATAGCGCGCGGAGGTCTGAGCGTCAGAACTTTTTTCATATTATATCATATACCCCACACTGTCAACCCCGTTATAATTATAGGTGCGCTACAAACTCTAACGGGGTTCAAAAAACAAACACCCGGCTGAATAGCCGGGCGTCGGGTTAAAGATCGGGTTTAAAAAAGAACAGTGCTCAGTTTAGATTTTCAACTTCTTCTTGCGAAACCTCCTCTCCATCCAGATACCATGCAAAAAAATTATCTTCTACCCACTCAATAGCAGGTCCGTCTTCGCGGTGGAGTAACCCGTTTCTCCACCATTCACGACTACCGTCCGCCAACATAACCGCGGGCCCGTCTTCGCGGTGGAGTTGATCATTTTGCCTCCACTCGCAACTACCATCCGGCCGTATAACCGCGGGGCCTTCTTTGCGATGCAGAGCACCGCTGGGAAGCCGCCACTCACAAGTGCCATCTTCACAAGTATACTCCTCGGGTTCTGTCTGGGGTTTCATCTGTGCTCCTTTTATCGACGGAAACTAAAACCAAATAATACTACACAGGTAAACTATTGTCAAGTATAAATGGTTATAATCCGGAGTGAATTTAATGCAGAATACAAAAACTAAGCCCCGCGATATTATCGCGGGGTATTAATATAGTATCTGCGAACAGATGTGGTGGCAGCTCTCATCATAATGAAAGCTCAAAAGTACGTGCTTTTACTTTATTTCTTACCAATGTATTCAGAATTACAATGCCATCCTTAACAGGAGAAAGATGAGAAGAGTTGCTGAGAGTATATGATATCGGGATTTCAGCTATGTTTACCCCCATTCGGTGTGCCTGAACGAATATATCAGCTTCAATTTCAAACCCTGTGGCCTGCAAATGAAACTTTTCAAAAACGCTTTTTTTGACCGCATACATTCCGGTCAAAATATCAGAAATCGGCATATATAGCACAGACGAAAACCACGCAAACAGTTTACTGCCTAACAACCTGTGTTTAGGTGCGTTGTGCATATATCCTTCCCCTAAAATTCTGGAGCCGTAAGAAACACTGGCTTCATCTTTCAGGAGAGGGTCCAGTAATGCGGGGATATTTTCAGGAGGGTACGAACCGTCAGCGTCAATGAATACAAAGATTTCTCCGCGGGCAACACGTGCTCCGGTGCGAAGGGCGTTGCCCTTGCCTCGCGATTCTACAAAAACAACCGTAGCGCCATGCGCAGACGCAATATCCTTAGTGTTATCCGTGCTATTATTATCAACAACCAAAACTTCAGTGTTAGGAGGAGTATTTTGAAAAACTCCCTCAACAACCGCTCCTACTGTTTCTTCTTCGTCGAGAGCCGGAATAATCACACTGCAAACCGGATTATTGCTTTTACTGTATAAAGCCATTATCACACCTCCTTCTATATAATTCTTCAGGGGCGAGAAAAGCGTGGCTTATAATTCAATGTGAATAGTTCTACTGCACAAAATATACCAATAAAATAAAAATTGCAACCGATGGGTTGCAATTGGAGTGTATTACTCGCGTTTCCTTCTCTGTTTTCTTTTTTTTCGCTCCTGCCTGGAGAGGGCATCCGGAGTGAAGCGGGTAACCTTTTTGAGTAAACTCATATCTCTCCGGTATAAATCCGTTCTTTTATTTCTGTACTTTTTAATTTCCCTCTGCATTTCATCCTTTACTTCATCTATAGCCAAATGCAGGTCGGGTTTTTTACTTTCGGCGCGGAGCACTCTCTTGGTGGAGGGAACGTCTATATTTATCTCCGCCCTGTATACATCTCCTTTTCTGTGGTGCCGTGTTGTTCTTCCTATCTCTACATCTACCATAACCGGATCGCGTTCTCCGGATTGCTCCTCGGGCATATCATTCTCTTCATACATACCCTGTAAATATCTTTCCAAATCCCCTACCTTTTTCTCTACGTAAGTACGCAGAGATTCTGTTAGTTCTATATCTTTTGTGTTTATATTTACTTGCATAATATATAGAAATTAGTTGTGTGGAAATAGAAA
>CAYMUG010000039.1:0-5064 GCA_964393575.1 uncultured Candidatus Saccharibacteria bacterium
CCATCAAACCGACAAACATAATGTCCATCATGGTACTCTCCTTATCTTATTCGGGAACCGTGTGCTGACGCTAATATATACTAAATGTGGCAACCTGTCAATAAAAGGGGTGCTTCTATCTTTGAATTAACAAAAAGAATTTTCCGCACACCCTTCGCGAAAGCTCTCGGAGGCGTTTTCAGCTTGGTCTCCGCCGTAAGGCGGAGTGAAAACGCCGAGAGGCGCAGGCGGGCTCGCGCCGCTGGAGCGCGAGAACCGCCGGTTGAGCGAAGGATGTGCGGAAAATCCGAACTCTATTTTTAATAGAGGACTATTACAAATTAAGGTATTTATCCCAATACTCATAAAGTTTTTTGGTCGCAACTACATCATGCATGCAATACTTTGCTATTTCTTTATACCTTCCCTCTTTGAATGCCTGCGGCACCTCGGCACCATCCATTTCCTCGCCTTTCGGGCTTTCAATGCCGAAGGCCTGGGTTGCAAAATGCAGTTTGGGCCTTCTCCGCACAGAGCCATAAAAACTTAACTGGTCAAAAAGGTCTATGTGTTCTGCCATCCTCAATTTTCTCTGCATTTCCAAATACCTGTTTCCCATTAAATTAACAGAGGGTTTGGTTTGGTTAACCGCCGACCTTATCATCAGAAAAGGAACATCAAAACTGCGACCGTTAAATGTGACAAACTTTGAATAGTTAGCTGCTTTTTCCCAAAACATCTCAAGTATTTCTTTTTCCGTACCCACGCGGTATTGGACTCCATCTTCTTCATAATCCTCCATATCTTCACCGGGCGCACGAAAGTAAGTGCCGCCCTGCGCGTCCCTATTTGACATACTTATCGCGACAACTTCACCGAGAAACGGGTCAAAAGGAAGGCCCTCTTTTATTTGTTCAAGTTCTTTTTCAACTTCTGCCTCCGTGGAGGCACTGCGTTCCGCCCACTCTTGCAGAATTTCCTTTGATTTGTCGTCAAATTCTTCCCATGGTTTGCCTATTGTTTCTATATCAAAAACGAGGTAATCCTCCATGTTAATTTTTTAAAGTTTTAATTGTATTAAAATGAATATACTTAATGGTTACCCACTACTTTATATTAAACTAATAACAGTGCTGCATCAAACGACTTCATATAAATAACAATTAAAAAGTTATCCTTCTGAAATTCTCGGCATAATTAACTCCGTTCTCTTCTCCTGCTTCCTTTGCGTGTTTTTTCATCATCTCCTGCACTCTTTCCGTGTCTTCTATCTGGCTTTTGTGTGAGGCAAGAGCGCGCATTTTTTTCTCTACAACTTTTTCTATATCCACGTAAACATCGGGCTTATCTGTCGCAAAAAACCACATCTCCTGAATTTGGTGCGGGGGTAATCCTTCATCTATTAACTCCGGATAATAATATTCCGAACCGGCCGCGGGGTATACAGCATCAAATACAGCTTCAGCTGTTTGTCTATGGTCCCGGTGAAATAGATAAAAATTATCAAAATTTAAGTTAGAAAGGTCAAAAGAAACCACTTTGTCCGGCTTAAGAGAGCGAATTACTTTCACAATCTCTCTTCGTAAATGCTCTGTATTTTCCACTTTTCCGTCTTCTATGTCTATAAACTTTACATCTTTTACTCCCACTTCTTCTGCCGCCTTCTTTTGTTCTTCTTTTCGTACTTTTATAAGTTCATCTTTATCCGAATATTGACGCATGGGGTCGCCCTTTGAGCCGTCACTTATAATGCCGTAACACACCTCTTTCCCTTCTTCTGTCCATTTAGCTGCGCTTCCGCTCGCACCGAAGTCCACATCATCGGGATGTGGGGAAAATATTAAAATCTTGTTTATATAATTATTGGCTGTCATTTATTATTTACTTTAATGGCTTCAACCTCTTCGGCTAAATTATTAAATAAATCGTTAGCTATTTTAAACATTTCGCGCAGTTTCTTTTTCTTTTGAATGAGTTTATCTTCTGAAATGTAAATTAGGTTGTCTATAAATTCTATATCAAAATGCTCGGGCAAATCTATTAATTCGGCCATAAAATCAGGTTCAAAAATCCTGAGAGCGGTGATGTGCTGCCCCTCGGTTATATATAAACTATAACGATCGTTAAACTCCTTGGCTTCAAGGGGCGTATATTTCAAATCTTTCGGATTGATTTTTCGTGAATTCTTTTCGGAATCAAGGTACATATGCGGCAATTGCGTATTAAATTCCGCAGAAAATACAGTGTGTTTGTACGTTCTTTTGGTATCACCGTGCCCGACTGTATATTTGTAATTAAAAAGGCGCAGCGGCAGCCCTTCAAATTCACCTTCAACAAGATTAAAAGCTTTTCTGTTGCGTCCTTTGTTAAACAATAGTCCTTTTTCTTTTGAATAGTCCATCCTGCGCTTATACCTGAAATGATTAGCTCGGGCAAATTGCTTCATAAACGCACGGTGCACTTTTCTTTTTATCCACCCATAAAACAGAAAAGGTAAAAACAGGGGTGAAAACATTACTTCATGAAGTTCTATGGAATACTTACCGGCAAAGTATATAAAAAACATAGTCGCGCCCAAAGACAGGGAAACGACCGCTATGAAATGCCAAAGATAATGCTCTTTAGTGTACTCCCAGGTTGAATCGCCCACGTCCTGTATGCTTTCGTCAACGGTAGGCATTTTGTCCTCCAGACGATTTTTTATCTTATTGAAGCCAGCTTCATCGGCCATATTTATTCATTTTCTTGGCTGCTTTTTAGATAATTTGCCAAAATCCAGGAACTGCTTTGGACCTTACCTCCTTCTCCTATATTGTACACCATTTTGCAGCCAATCTCCTCGCAAACTTCCCCCTCGGGAGTGTTTTCCTCTTTTCTGTCTCCTCCATTAGCAAAAATATCGGGGCTTACTTTCTTCAATTCGCGGGCTACACTCATATCTTCCGGGTCTTCCGGATGCTCCGATATAACCACTTTATCCACCGCCTCGAGCTCCTCCACAATTTCGGCTCTTTCCTGTTCTTCCATAAAGACGTGATTTTTCTTGGCCCGCAACCAGTTGTCGTTGTTTAAAATTACAACCAACTCATCGCCGAGTTTTTTTGCTTCTCTACACATTCTTACATGTCCTTTATGAAGAGGGTCAAACCCTCCGCTTACCGCGACAGTTGTTTTGGGATCTTCGGAGTTTTCTCCACCTATATACTCGAACCTTGATATTTTATCTCCGTTTTTTTCAACCTCCCCGCTAAACATCTTTACCGGTCGCGCCCACACAAGTCCATCATCAACCGACTTGTATATAACGAGCTCCTCTTCGGGGTTTTCACTGTGCCTTGCTACAAATAATCCTTTATAAACTCCCCCTTTATAATGCTTATATATACCGGGTTTAAAATTTTTTGCCTCTTCTGAAAGAGGCGGCAAAGAATCTTCCATATATTAATATTGATAAATTATAAATATTACTATTTTAAAAATAATTTTCTCCTGTTTTGTAACTATCAATTCCTTGTTTGGCCATATAAAACATCGGCTCCGGCAGATTGTTCACATCGTACCAGTCCCAAAACTCAAATTTATCCGGCTCTAATGCTTGCGGTTCACCGCTTTTCCGGTCAGCTATAACACCTATATGTACATAATGTTTTGGCGCGTACTTTGTTACATTGGATAGAAACTGAAAACGAATATTTTTAATTTCTATGCCACACTCCTCTTTTGTCTCGCGTCTTGCGCAATCTTCAAACGATTCCATATGTTCAAGGTGTCCACCCGGAAATGAATACTCCCCCGCACCATGCGATCCTTTTCTTTTGCCCAACAAAACCTTACCGTCTTCTACAATCATTACTCCCACACCTACTTTTGGTTTATGTTCCTCCATAATATAGTTATGCCCTCGTAAACAACTCTGCTCTATTCCCAATTTTACAAAATTTTATGCGCCACATCAAAGCGACTTTTTCATATCAATCACAGGGTTTCCTTTTTTGCCTGTTCTGCGACGGCATTCTTCATACCCCACACGCTCATACAACGCTATAGCCCGCCGGTTTGATTCCAGAACTGTTAATGTAAGTTCCTGAAAGTCGCGTTTACGCGCATCATATTCTGACCGCTCAAAAAATTTTGTGCCTATCCCCTGACCCCGAAAACTATCAACTACATAGCCGTGATTTAAATGCGCTCTATTTTCTCCGTCTGCCATATCATCTTTCGTCTCAAAAACAAGCTGCCATGTACCTACGGGTTCGTCCTTGTAATACACAACGTAAATAATACGGTTGCCGGAATTTGCGCGCCTCACGTCAAAATTAAGCTTACCTAAACGCTGAGGGCGTATATCAAAATACGCGTGTTCAAGCGCATCTTTATCATACACTTCCTTAATCTCAACTTCATCTGTTATATCTTTATGCATACTCTTTTTCTAAAAATGCTTTGAGTTTATCCAGTGCAGTGCGCCGGTGACTGATTTTATTTTTTTCTTCCGGCTTCATTTCGGAGTATCTTTTCTCATGCTCTTCGGGTATAAATATTGTATCAAAAGCAAACCCATTGCCTTCCAGACGCGGGGCAAGGGTGCCCTTAACTCTGCCCTCAAAAAAATAAATTTCCTCATGGTTTTTTGCGTAACCAAGAGTGGCTACCGCCTCTGCGTTTAGGTTGCCGAGCTTTTCTCCAATTTCATACATTCTCTGGGTGCCGGTTGAACCTATCATCCATTTTACAAAAGGTCCCGGAAAACCATTTAACGCTTCCATTTCAAAAGAGACATCTTCTACAATAAAAGAGCCCTCTTGATGGTTCAGGGCTTCGTTTAGTTTTTCTTTAATTACCTCGCGCACATCAAGCTCCTGAATCTCGGGAAGGTCCATATCCATCCTTTGAACCATCTCCCCAAGTATAGCTTTCGCTTCTTTAAATTTATCTTCGTTTCCTGTTATGAAATAAATTTTATCCATAAAATGATTTTAACATCTTTTGATATAACAACCATCATTACGACAACTCAACTCACAACCACACCTATAAAAAAAAATTGTAACTTATTTCGCGGTCGCGAAATAAGTTACAATTTTA
>CAYMUG010000040.1:0-4718 GCA_964393575.1 uncultured Candidatus Saccharibacteria bacterium
TAGAGCAGCTCGCTGTTAACGAGAAGGTCGGGAGTTCGAATCTCCCCCCCGGAGCACCACAGGATTGCGGGCATAATCAGGCCCGCTTTTTTCTTTATTGGAGCGATTTTGCGCAGGTTCGAACATTGCGGAGGTTTCGGGCACCTCATTTGTAAGTGTTTTTATATGAGAAAAGAATTCTGTCGGTTCTATAATGATTTTGCGGTCCTTAAGCACGAGGTTCGAACCAATATTTAATAATACAGCTTTTTTATCCTCCGGGCTCTCGGATTCAAACATTTCCCGGGCCCGGGAGGCAAAATCAAATGCTTTCTCAGCCCTATCAAGCCAATCATCTACCCGTTTGTCTGTATCGTTTATAAGTTCCTGTAAGCGGGTTTTTTCTTTTTCCAATTCCTTTTTCTTTGTTTTGTATTCGGCTTCACCAATTTCACCTGCCAGACGCAGCTCAAGAAGGTTATCTAATTTATTCACTGTTTTTGTATATTGTTTTTTGTGTGTTGCTAAAACATCATTTCGTTTTTTCTGTTCTCCCTCGTGCATTGCCTTAAGAGTGTCCACGGCCCAATCCTTAAAATTCGGGTCAATTGCAAGCTGATCCACTTCATTTTCAAGTTGTTTATCAAGCTCTTTTTCCTCTATTGATCGTTGAGAGCAGTCAGGGTTTATTTGTTTAGTGCAATGGTAATAAATATATTTGTGTACATTGCCGTTCTTTTGTCTTTTCTTCTTTCTTTCGGCTGTTATAGCAGCTCCGCATTCTCCGCAGCGCATAAGACCCTGATAAAGAAAACTATACTTTTCAGGTTTCTTTATTACATCTCTACCTAAAAGCTCTTGTATATGCTCATATTCATTCCGCGTAATCATAGGTTTATAGTTGCCCTTATACCAGTTGCCGGAATCCTTCGGATATTCAAATTCCCCGCAATAAAATGGCATTGTAAACATTTTGTAAATAGCGCTCCGTGCAAGTTTACTTCCGTTTTTGCGTCGTAGACCCCAGTCATTTATTGCTACGTCTCTTATTTCCCGCGGGTTATATTGACCGCTTAACATCATTTCAAACATTTTTCTCACAAGATCAAAACGCTCCGGATCGGGTACTATTTCCTTATACCCTTTTTCACGGTCAATGGTATTCATATAACCTAACGGAGCAGGAGCCGGATAAATACCTTTTTCTGCTTTAGCTTTAAGTCCCCGCTTTACATTCTTTCCTAAATCAATTACATATTGGTTTGCCATACCCAACTCAACGCTCATCATAAGCACATTATCAGTGGGCAGCCAGTCCTTATCAAATGTCCTTATATGGCTTACGACGCCCTTTTGCAGCAACCAGGATATATTCCCTCCGTCTACGGGGTTTCGGGCCAATCTGTCCAATTTCCAACACAAAATACCGGTTGCCCCGCCCTCTTGTATTTTCTGCAACATCTCATTAAAAACAGGCCTGCCCGGCGCCTTCGCGGACTGGGATTCTACAAACACATCCACCACATTTAAGCCGAGCCGATCAGCTAATTTGTTCAGCTCATCTTTTTGGCTGTCTATAGAAAGTGTCTGTCTGTCTTCTGCCTCAGATGACTTTCTGCAGTAAATGAAATATTTAATTTTTGTTTCTTTTTCTTCCATATAACTAAAAGGACGGCCCCAGGTCTCCCAATACACTTGCTCCAAGGAGTAGCCGTACTGGCTGGGACCGCCCTTTCAGGGCAGTACGGCAAATAAAAAACCTTGGACGAATAGTGTGTATCGGGAGACATTTTTATAATATCACGAAATCATTATATCTACAACGAATTTTTGCACGAGAGGTACAGGTCTATACGAACAAATTCCGCCACAGAACCGCCTATTTTCATATATATAAAAGCAAGCAATAAAACCGCCATATACTGCTCATTCAAGCAATTTGCACAGGATAACGGCTGATTTGAGTATATATGAAACCCCATATATCATTTTTTAGCAATTTGGTTATTTCTCAAGCATACCAATCGCAATGGCCATATCTCTGTCTAATTTTCTTCGCATTTCCATAAGTCGCCCGTATTTTCTTGTGGGTTTGCCGTTATAATAGTACGTTTTTATATCTTCTTCCAGGCGTCTTATGTCAGGTTCGGTTACAGAGCTGGGCCTAAACTTTCCGCCATACATTTGGGTTTGATAGGCAACATCCGCGCAATGTCTGCACCCGAAATATTTACTAACACTATATAGTACCCCTACGCGTCGCCCGCAATGTACATCATTTTTAGACAAGGGACATCTAAACCAATACCTTACACCGCCATAGTTACAAGGGGTTGTCGTAAGTGGAACCCGGTAATTCATTTCTCTTGTTTCGCCGGTCCATCTGTCGGTATGCGTATATTTCAGTTGGACACCCTGTTTTCTACTTAGAGTGTTGTGCAGGTTAGTGGTTACAATAAAACTAATACTGCTTTCAGCGCCCGAAAGCCCATACCTCCACTTAATACCGCCACATCGCACTCCGTCCTTCTGAGGCAGATATCCGTATTTTTTAAGCCAGAATATACTTAGACTATTTGTTTGTTCGGCTATGGGTTTAGACATAATTTTTCTTAAATAACCGAAATCATTAAAGAATACAGCACTTTTTTGCTTTTTATGACGTCAAAAAACTTATTCATTACTACTCCACAAACTTTGCTATTATCCTTTATTTTTATCCACCCCACCGCCCTCACTACTATTTCTTTCGCTTATTGAAACAATTGATTGATTTTCGTATAGAGAGTTGCTTTTAGCAGAGTTGAGTTGCCCATATTTACAAAATTTTTGACGCTTCTTGTTTATTGTTGTATCAAAAAAATATATGGTTGACTTGTGTAAAAAATTTACTGATTGGGTCGGTTATATACATTGGTTATACGGCTGGCACAGAATTGCTTTAGCTCTTGTTTGGCTTGCTGCAATGATATGGCTTGCCGCTGTTGATGCGGATATTGGTTATGATGGTGTTCATCATCTGCTTTGGCAATGACGGTTAGGGCGTTGCGTTAAATACTTTCTTGGTTGTTATTTTCGGCCAACTCCGTGGGGTAAACTAAATATTGCCGTTTATCGTTTTCATCCTGTTCCTGTATGATAAGGCCCGCGATTTCCAATACAGGCAGTATTTGCTGTCTCAACCGATAAGGGTTCAAAATTTTTCCGTATACCTCATAATGTTTTTGTTCTATCTCCTGCCGTGTAAGACCTCGTTTAATATCCAGCTCTTCGTAGCTTTTATTTTTTTCTTGGTAAGCCACAATAATGACTTTCTGAAACAACTCGTAAATATACGGGGGTAAATTTAACTCCTGGCTTACAGAAATTTTGTTCCACAACTTAAATGCCTCCTCTACATCGTCTTTATTTGCTGTTATTGTATCTCCATTTCTGTCTCTCCACCAAAGGTTAAGCAAAGCAAATGATTTAACAAAAGCAATAAGCCGCTTTATATCCCTTTGGTGTCTTGGTTTTAGTGAAGTGGTCTGTTCGAAAAAACGCTTCTCAATTTGTTTCTGATCTTTAAGATTAATTTCTTTTATCTCTTCCATCCGAATTGCCCGTATACGCTCCCGTAGCGATTGCCTTGCCGGGTCTTTTTCCAGCCAATCCTTAAACGCCTTGCTATTTGCCTCTTTATTTATTGTCTGCAGTATGCCGTCACGTATTTTCTCCTGATTTATTTCGGGACTCAAAAGAAGAAAACGGGTTGCTTCCTGCTCGTCTATGTTAAGGCCCGCCGTGCAAAATATAACGGCCGGAAACCCGCGTAATACCACATTTTTAGTACGGAGGCCCTGTTTTTGATCTTTGTCGGTTATTTTTATATTTATTTCCTTCTTGTCGTGCGACAGAAGCGGTCTCAGGCGCTCTAAAAGCTGGTTATGGGGTTGGTCCAGGAATATAAGTATTTTCCGGCTTAAATCCACGATTATGCTCCCTTTTTGCTCCTTGTCAGGTTCTCCTACATCGTGAAAGAACGCTGTTGGCGAACAATACCCCACCTCTTTCACATCTTCCTGCGGAAAGTATCCTGCAATTTCGGTGGGTATATAACTCTTCCCGGTAGAGCTCGGCGCGTTGTAACTTATGTTAAACTGGGCCTTTTCTGTATATGCGGAAAGTTCGCATAAGAATGTGGCAATTTTGTTTTCCTTATCTTTTTTAATGGTCAATCCCAAAGTTTTAATCAAGTCCGAGGAAGTTAAGGGCGTAAATTCTTCAGGGCTTCTCTGGCAATTTATTTCCCTACATATTTTTTTGAATTCACTTCGGGCTTTTTCTTCTTTTAGGATTGGGTCTCTCTCCTGGGCGAATTCTATAAATTGTTCCTCCCGTGCGGGCCAATCTTCCCTTGATATTTCCGAAAGCCACTTTTTGGTTACATTATAAAGATTGCTTGTTTCTTTTTTCATATTTTTATTTTTGTTTAATTTTCATTTTTTTCCGAAGAGTTTTCTTGTTTTACCCCGTCTTCGGCACGGGGTTTGTGCAAAAGCTCTACAACTCTAATGAGCTTTATCCCTTTTTCATACGCCTCTTCTTTACTGATTTCTTTTCCGAATCGTTCCTTGTAAAGCGTTTGAAATTTTTCAAGTTGTTCCTCGGGAATCATATCAATCGTTGTAAATTCTGCTCTTCAGCGCTTTGATGTTATCGAACAGGGTTCGGGCGTTTACTTGTAGGTCGTCTGAAAA
>CAYMUG010000041.1:0-4670 GCA_964393575.1 uncultured Candidatus Saccharibacteria bacterium
TATTCTTTGCTTCGCTTTAATGCTTCCTTTCCTTTTGCGCCTTCCTCAATAAATATATAGACAGCAAAAGCGAACCAAACAAAAAATATAATACCCGGTATTATAAGTGCTACCAATCCCGCGAGCACAACTAAACTAAGCAGTATAGAGATCCAGAGAAACGAAGAAAACACCTTAAACGCCTTAGCGTAAGCTTCTTTTACGGATAAATTATTTTCTTTTATAGAATATATTAGAGCCGCCTGGGATAACACCTGAATTAAAAGAAGACCTACAAAGAGAAAATTCTCCACCAATAAGGCTCCGGTAATTTCCTGCCTTTGTAGTTGTTCTTGATCTACAAAATTCGCGTTGTATGCTACAAGTAACACGAAAAGTGCTGCGGGAATAATAGTAATGCCTACGTAGACCCATAGGCGTCTCTTGTAATCATCCAATGATTTGGAAAATAATGTTGTGGGTTTTGTGAGTTGTGACATACGATTAATTTATTTTATTTATTCTACGAATATGACGCTCTTCTCCGCTGAAAGGAGTTTTTAGCCATAACTGTACGGCTTTTTTAGCCTCCTCTTCTGTAAGGAATCGCGCCGCTAAAGAAAGTACGTTAGCATTATTATGTTCTTTTGATAATTTTACGATTTCGTAAGAGTCATCGCTCTCCCGTCCTGTTATATCGGCTTCTTTTTCCGGAGTACGCGGTCCGTAAAATACGGCGGCGCGTACTCCTGTATGGCGGTTTGCCGCCATCGCCTCGCCCTGGCCGCTTCCTCCTATAACTATCCCTAAATGGTTTTCAGCATCTTCTGAAACCGCGCGGGCAACCTGGTTTACAAAATCCGGATAGTCATCATCTTTATTATACTCGTACGCACCTTTATCTTCATACTCATATCCCCACTCCTCAATCCAATTTTTTATTTTTTCCTTCAGCTCATAACCCGCATGGTCAGCTCCTAAATATATTTTTATTTCATCATTAGTCATCGATTGTAAATTGTTAATCCGCTGCCTAAATTGCTATATTATTACAAAACAACAGAGTAACCGAATTACGTATTACCGATTACCGGTTACTTATTACTTATTACTTAGTCATCTGTCATTAGTTACTTATGGTCTATATGTTCCATTGCGTATTCAAGAGATGAATGTACTTTTTTACCGGGATTGAATATATTTTCCGGGTCAAAAATTCGTTTGGTCTTAACGAATAAATTGTATACGTCATCTCCGTACATTTTTTTAAGGTAAGGACTGCGTATTAAACCGTCGTTGTGTTCCGCTGTAATAGAACCTTCATACTTCAAAATCAGGTCATAAATTCTGTCCGACACCTCCGGAATTTTCTTTTTGTTTTCTTCTTTACTCAGGTCCATAAGCGGAATAATGTGGAAATTACCGCTTCCGGCGTGACCCGCTATTGTCTCATGTATATTGTATTCCTCTAAAATTTCCCGCACTTTCGGCAAAACTTCCGGGAAAAATTCCGGACGTACGATAAGGTCATCTATAAACGGAGCTGTTCGCTTCCCCTTTACATGCTCACGCAGAAGGCCAAAGCTTTCCCTTCTAATTGTCCAATATTTTTCCGCTGCTTCTTCTGAATGAAGATACCTTGCGTGTATGTTTAAATCCTTTTCTTTAAGTTGTTGTTTTAATTGGTCCATTTTGTCTTCGGCCTCTTCTACTGTGTCTTCGGCGAACTGAGCTAAAATAATTAACTTTGGAAATCCTAACATTTTAATGCCTATCCAGAACTCGGGAATAAACTGCCAAAGCAAGCTGAAAAGATTTTGCCCCTTGGTTTTCTTTGCAATTTCCGGGAAAAACCGGAGACCGAGCTTTAGTGTTTCATCATCAAAGGCCTCTAAACCTTCGGGGTCAAGCGGCAAAATTGTGTTTATCAGCTCGGGTACCGGATCTAAACTGTCTAAAAACAAAACCGCCATTCTGGTGTGGGCCTTTGTTTTAACAAGCCGCAATTTTGCCTCTGTCATTACTCCTAAAGTACCTTGTGCTCCGCTAAAGAGACGATTTAAATCAAAGGTGCCTTCTTCTTTATTGTAAACATCCCAGAGCGCGTATCCAGCGGAATTTTTTGTAACATTGGGTTTTGCGTTTTGAATAACCTCATAATTCTCCTCCAGCATAGAATGCATCTCTCTATAAATTTGTCCTTCCAAGTTTTCCTGCTCTTTCTTTTCTTCCAGTTCCTCCATATTAAGCTTTCTGAAAGTGTACTCGTTTCCGTCACGCAAAACAACTTTACTTTCTTCCACATAATCTGCTGTTTTTCCGTAACGCAAAGTTTTCTCTCCGGCTCCGTTGTTGGCGATCATCCCTCCGAGAGCGGCAATACTTTTACTTGCCGGGTAAGTAGGAAGAAGTAAGTCGTACTTCAACGTTTCCGGTTCAAAATCGCGGTAGTATACGCCGGGTTCCACTCTTGCTGTACGTTTCTCTTCGTTGATATCAAATTCGTTCATATGCTCTGTAAATACCATAATAATGCTCTCATTGAGAGGACCGCCGCTCATATCAGTGCCTGCGGAACGTGCAGTAATGGAAAGACTCTCCTTCTCTACTTTATATTTTTCCACATACTGAACCACCGCACCTACATCTTCAGCGTCTTTCGGAAATATGACAACTTTGGGCCGCACTTTAAATAAGCTCGCATCAGTCGAATATTCCTCTAAAACTTCACCCTCAGTTTTCACCTCGCCTTTTATTAAATTTTGTATATCTTCTTTTAAGCTCACGTTATTTTATTGTTACAACATATAAAATTCTAATTTCAAAACGACACTAAACTCTAAACAATATCAAATGACCAAAATACAAAACGGTTTAACTTAGGATTTAGAACATTTGAATTTTGAATTTGTTTAGGATTTAGGTATTAGAATTTAAAATTTTTACGTATTACGTATTACAAATTACTTATTACTATATATTTTACTACACTCCAATTCCTCCTACCATAAAACGCAAAAAAGCACCTAAAACAAAGGCAATAACTGCCGCAGCACCACCCGCAAGCAGCATTTCTAAACCGCCGAATATCCATGATTTATCCGAAAAAAGAGTTCGCATTGCTCCCACAAAAAACAAAGCCAGGCCGGTGAAAAACACAGCCCACATAAATACTCCCTCAGCTTCCGCAACTCCTGTGGTGAAAACATAAGGCAAAAGCGGCACCAACCCGGCAATAATGAATGCAAAAAAGGTGGCTACAGCATTTCTGACAGCTTTATTTTTGTCTTCCGGCATAATTCCTTTATCCTCGTACAGAATAAGTCGGGTGAAAAAATTTTTATTCTTCATAGAAAGCTTAACAATGCTTTTCAGGTCTTCTCCTCTGTAGCCGTGATCACGGAATATGCGGGTCACTTTTTCTTTTGCGTTTTCCGGATAACTTTCAAGTTCTTTATCCTGCCGGAATTTCTCTTGTTGATGGTGATGGTATTCCGAACGCGTCCCTAAATAATTTCCGCTTGCCATAGAAAAACCATCCGCTATTAAATTTGCAAAACCGAGAATTAAAATAACGATAGGACTTAAAGACGCACCCACTACTCCTGCAACAACAGCAAAGGTGGTCACGATTCCGTCGTTAGCGGCGTAAACAATATCTTTTAAGTATTCTTTTCCTAAATTATGTAATTTACCATTCATATTTTAACTTGGGTTAATACTTATTATATCACTAGTTTATAAAAATAAAAATTCCCATCCCGTAAAGGATAGGAAAAAGAACGTCAAAAACCATTAAGGAGAAAAGAAAATTTTAGTGATTAAATTCTCCAACGCCTCCCGGAATTCGGGAGTATTGTGTATGCTTTCCAATGCTTCTATCTCCGGAACATACCTGCGGTATTCCTCGGTATTATTAACAATCAAAGAAAGAACTTTTATAAGGCATTGGTTATAAGGATAATAACCTAAGCAAAAGGGCACACACGGAAAAGAGTTTTCTTCTCCTTTTTCCCGGGCTTGCTTCTGCTGTATGTAGTATTCCTCTACCGATTTCTTAGAGCTTTTGAAATCAATACCTAATTCAAAGCATTCAAGAGGACCAAAACCAACGAGTTTTGAATCCACTCCGCGCTTATCCCAGTACGGATCCCCATGGATATGCTCAACAGGCAGCCCTAAGTCAATCAGATCATTAATCGTGCTAACCCCTATCTCTTCGGCGCGTTCGCCTCTTTTTCTTTGTGAATCTTCTATCAGACGGTGAATTCTGCGTTGCTCTTTTTTGGGACGAGTAGGTAATTTTGGCGGCGGTGAAGACCTCATCTTTCCCCTTTCTGTGGTTTGATAGAGCGCATGATGTAGTTCCGGCGCGATCATTCTAGGTAAAATTTTTTACATACCTACCCGCAAACCGGAACAAAGCACAAAATATTTTATATCATATATATTTGTGTATGTAAAATGCAAAAAGCCGCGCATAATGCGCGACTTTTTGCAATATATTATTTGCAAGAACCGGGGAGTGAAACCCCACTTCAATTCTGTACCATATAGATAGTACAGAACTCAAGTGGAGGGGGCGTCGGCGAGGTACAAACACTGTAGTTTTGTTCAACTGCCCGCAACGAGGGAGATAGGCCTAAATATGTATTACTTTTTGCCTCCCCCTCCTTGCCGGAAGTCGAACT
>CAYMUG010000042.1:0-1415 GCA_964393575.1 uncultured Candidatus Saccharibacteria bacterium
AAAAGCCGGGGTTTGGTTGTTCGGGGACTAAGTGTCGGTGTCAGCTATGGAGGGCTGCACCGGGTAGCCGCCCTTCTGCAGGGCGACTCTGTCATCCTCTACAATGGAGTACTTTGAGAGGTAACTTTGCCGCATCACCCCTCTGTATCTGTTGCTCTCTTCGGGGTGGTGCATACCCAAACAGTGCCCCATTTCGTGGGCGAGTGTGGCCCATGACAGGGATACGCCCGCTTCCTTGTTGATATAGATCATACAAGGAGGGGACTGTTGAGGGCTGAGTGAGTGAGGGGCGCAGGCGGCGGCACCTCCGCACTCGCCGTTTGCCTCGCGGATTTCCACATCCGCGGGCTTCTCGGAGCTTGTGGTGAAAAGCTGCCACTGTGCCGCCTGATTCCAGTACTCTACAGAACGGTGAAGGTTAAATCCGATCACTCCGCGCTTGTCGTGTACAACCAAGCTGTTTCCGTTTCGGGCTTTGTCAAAGCCCAACTCCGGAGGAGGACCCGGGTAATCCGTCGCATACGTCGGGGCATGCGCGACACCGCTTCCGCCTAAAGCCATAACCAACATTATGGCTAAGGTTAACGCAATCAATCGTTTCGGCCGGTTCATATTCTCCTCCTTGAGAACGTGAAAAAAGGTACTGTTTGTTAAATTTATTTAAACATTTTTTTACAATTTTGTCAATGTAAACCGGAATTAAAACTTAGAATGCCATCACCGTATATGGTTCTTGGTTCTTTTGAAGGGAAGTTTACTGTTGATTCCGGGGACAATATCTTTTCCTACATATAGAATAATAAATACGCTTATCATACCTATAATAGATACTCCTATAAAAAGAGCGGAGAATCCTATAACTTCCGCAACTACTCCGCCGAGAATTGCTGAAAGGCCTACACCCAGGCCGAGAGCGGAGTTGTCTAAACTGTATTCTTCCGCCTCAACCCCCGGTTCTTTGTGGCGTAGAAATATACCGCCCCACGAAGGCGCGGTAAGGGCCATACCTATGCCGTGTATGGCCTGTATTATATATAAGTGAGAGGCCTCTGTGGCAACAAGAAAGAAAAGAGGGCTGAAACTTGTAATAATAAGACCCACCACAAGAAGCCAGTAATCGTCTTTCTCGCCTTTATTAAAATCCAGCCATTTAGCTATGGGAACCTGAAGGACCGATTTTACAACCCAGTATAGGCCTATTGAAATTCCGGCAATAGAGGCGGCATTTTCTGCATCTATATGATCTACCACAAAAATGGCAAAAATGGGTACAATAAGACCCCAAGAGAAAAATAAAAAGAAATCGGCAAATATAAGCGCTTTTACAACTCTGTTTAAGTTTGACATAGAATAAATAACTAACAACTAATGACTTATGACAAATGACTCATTACGCATTACTCATTACTCATTAC
>CAYMUG010000042.1:1515-4526 GCA_964393575.1 uncultured Candidatus Saccharibacteria bacterium
CATTACTCATTACTCATTACTACTGACCGGTTATCCAGTTTTTTATAACATTTTTGTGGATAAATGTTAATTACAATTTTGGTATAATATAAAGGGAAACCAATAAAGTTCAAAATTAAAATTAAAGTTCAAATATGCAAAATATTAAATTATCAAAAGCACTTTCTATAGTAGCGGTACTGTCTTTATTATCCGCGGGAAGTGTTTCTGTTTACGCCCACGCTCACATTGGAAGCCATGGAGCTGGTCACGGGGCGGGTAATCAAGCCGCCTCCGAAGACCGTCTCTCGGAGCATGCTCAGGACCACCTTGAGGAGATAAAAGCACAGCAAGATGCAAGGAGAGAACAATTTGAGAGACGGGCACAAGAGATAAAAGAGGATAAACAACAGGAGGCAAAAGAACGCAGGCTTGAAATACGCCAAGAAGTGAGAGAACGCCTTAATCAGCGCGCGCAGGATCAGGCGGATCGAATTGCAAGTAGGACAAACCGGGTCAACGATAATGTCACCGACGCGTTTTTGAATTATCTTGATGCTCTGGACGGGGTTGTGGATAAAACTGAAGCGGTAATGGAGGAGAGAGAAGAAGCGCTTGATATAACATATGACCGCGCCCCGGATGCAATAGAAAACGCACGGACAGCGATAGACGAGGCCCGGTCGGCGGTGTTAACGCAAAAAGAACGCACCTATACAGTTGAAGTAGATAGTGTGCAGGGAATGGGCCAGGCATTCCGTTCTGTTGTACAGGAGTTAAGGCAGGATCTCAGTGAACTGAGACAAAACGCATTAACCGATGCCCGTGATGCGGTTGTTTCCGCGTTTCGTATTCTCAATGAAGAGACAGAAGAGTTAGCTCCTGAAGAAGGAGCCACCACTACTGAAGAATTACCCGAAGGTGGAGATGCAATGAATGAAGATGAAGAAGCCACCACACAATAATAATTAAAGCAAAGCTTATGCAGAAAAATTTAAAAGATTTAAAAAATAAAAATTTAGTAAACAGAAACTTTTTACCGTTTTTCGTAGTAACTGCTCTTGCAGCCATATTGTTGATAGGTTGGTTCCTGGCATCAGAAGAAGCCGGGGCACCCGAAAGCGCAAAAAAAGAGGAGCCCAAATCCGTAGAAGCGGAGCTGGAAGAATTGGAGATGGTGCCCGAGATACCGGAAAGTTCATTTGAGGAACTGGAAGCAGATATAACACAATTGGAAGAAGAAACTTTATAAATAAGCAACCGGATTCTTATTCAAATAACTCCGTCTGCGCGCAATGCCAGACGGAGTTTAAATTGCAGTACGCCGATTTTTGTGTAAAAATAACATAGATTAATAATCAACGTTCAATAACCAATTGTGTGGCAGTTAATTGATTGTTGACCGTTGATTATTGATCATTAAGGGTATGTTTTTACTCAAAAAAATTACAGCACTATTTTTAATGGCCGCGTTAGTAGGCGCGCCATTTTCCTTTTTATTTCAAACAGGTCTTCCCGCCGTCGTGCCTGCAGGAAGCCGGACAGCTTTAGCACAAACAGGTATTTCTAATAATTTTTATGTAAAGCAATCCTTTGACGTAAGCGAGAGAGAAAAGGTGTCTTCCCAGCTTATACACACCTCGAAGCAAGCATATTTTTTTACGGATAACGCATATTATTTCGGCCTTAATTCTTCGGGACAAAAGCAATTCAAACAAACTCTTGAAGAACTGGGTGAAGAGTTTGACCGCAAAATTTATCCGCGCCTTCGGGATGTATATGGCTCTGAGTGGAAACCGGGCATAGATAATGATGAAAAAATTACTGTATTTGTGGGCAATATGAAAGAAGGGGTAAACGGCTATGTTTTACCACGGGATGAGAAATCGCGCTCGGAAGAGCCGAAAAGCAACAAGAGAGAGATGATTTACCTTAACTCCTCTCTTTTTTCACCCGACCAAAACAAAACCGCTTTTGATACGGCAAAAACGCACCTGGCGCATGAGTTTGTGCACCTTATAGAATATAACGAAAAAAATCGTAAACACGAGGCGGAGGAAAAAAGATGGCTTTCCGAGGCACTTGCAGAGTATGCCCCCACGCTACTGGGTTACAACAAAGAATACGACGGCAGTTATCTCGAAAAAAGGGTAGATGATTTTCTCGCGAGTCCCTCAGAATCTCTAATTGAATGGAACGGAGAAAACGCCGATTTTGCCTCCTCAAATCTTTTTGCTCACTACTTAACCGGCCGTTACGGCACGCAAGCATTAGGCCGGATAATGAGTTCACCAAAGACAGGAGCGGAGGCGGTGGAAAGTGTTTTTTCGCAGGATGTGTCTTTTCAGGAGATTTTTTCCGACTGGCAAACAACAAACTATGTAAACGGCGCCACCGAAAACCATCCTGATAAATATAAATATAAAAACTCTAACCTTAACTATGCCAACTTACATATAGGCAGTGCTATTCAATATACTGTTTTGCGCAAGAGAGATATAAGTTCAACCTTTAATATAGACCAGGGTTCGGCTGACCGTCTTAAGTTTACCCCCGGTGTTTTGGGTAATACAGAGGAGAACACATTAAAAATAGAGTTTGAAAGTTCACCCCGGGAAACTAATTTCAGGGTGTCTCTTGTAATTACCGACATTCAAGGAAAAAGCCGCATTGAGCATTTGCGTATCAACAAAGAAGGCGATGGCGTCAAGTATGTAGAAGATTTCGGTGCCTCTGTGCTTTCGGTGGCAATGATTCCGGCTAATTTTGACAAGAGGTTAAGCATAAACGGAGAGCTCGGCTCTTATTCTATCAACGTTTCTCTGCAGGAAGATAAAGGAGAAGTAAAGGGAACGCGGGAATTTGCTGATGGCTCTCTTCTTAGCGCGGAGGACGGGTCTAAAGTATATGTTATAAAAAAACCCTCCGACGGCTCCGGGCAAGCTACAAAAAGGTGGATACCCACCGCGGAAATTTTCAACGGGTACGGTCACCTCCGCTGGGAGGATATTATAGAGGTAAACAGGGAAACC
>CAYMUG010000043.1:0-3714 GCA_964393575.1 uncultured Candidatus Saccharibacteria bacterium
CCTCAGGGCTCTGCTCGCTGCAATCCTACGCAAATCACAAATCCCAAGGACACAAGATACAAACAAATTACAATAAACAAATTTCAAGTAACAAAACAAAAAGTTTCTAATTTTTAATTTGAGATTTGTTTGTGTCCTTGCCTGTCCCGTTAGCGCGAAGCACTTTTTCGGGGTATCCTTTTAATTTGGAGTTTAATTTAATTTAAGATTACTTACTACGCCCTAAGGTTCCCAGAAATGTTACAATAAACCCATATGGAAGAGGTGGCAAAGTGCACTACAGAATGCCTATTATATCTGCCTTTAGCTGTAATACCCAGTATAATTTGGCTGGCTTTTTTTGTCGCACAGGATAAACACAAAGAAAAGTTTAAAAATTTACTCCGAATTTTTATATGGGGAATTGTTATTTCCGCCCCCGTTGTTTTTATAGAAGCCACCTTTGAAAAAATATTCCTAACATCTACGACTTCTCTTGCCCTTTCTTCATTCCTCTATTCTTTTGTAGCTATAGCTCTGGTAGAAGAGACAGCAAAATATCTCGTAGTTAAGTTACGCGCTGTCCCCTATAAATTTTTTAACGAACCCCAGGATGCGATGGTATATATGATAACCGCCGCTTTGGGTTTTGCCGCTATAGAAAATATAGTTTACGCGGTAAATCTTGCACCTCAAATAGCGGCTAATACCGGTGTTTCTTTATTTTCGGCTTTTGTTAGCTTAACCATTTTTCGCGGCATAACCTCCACATTTCTGCACGCGGTAGCGAGCGGCGCTGTGGGATATTTCCTTGCACTTTCTATTTTTCACGCAAAAGAAAAAAAGAAGTTCCTCTATTCGGGCATAGTTCTGGCAACTTTGTTGCACGGAGTATATAACAATTTTATAATGGATATAGAGAATCGTCTTCAGGCGGGGCCTGCGGGAGGCGCTGTAGGTACAGTGTTTGTATCGCTACTCTTAGTTATATCTGGTATAATAATATTAATAGGATTTCGTAAATTATTAAAAGCTAAATCATAAACTATGGAAAAAGATTCTTTTTTTGAAAAATTAGGAAAATCCTTCAAACTTGAAGATATGGAAGAAGGAGTTCCCCGTGAAGAAGCGGGAGGTGCAAAAGAAACAAAAGAACATTCAGAAGCACCTGAACAAAAAAGCCAAACACCTCAAACACCTGAGGAATATACCGAAGAGCTTCCCCAAACCAAAGAAGATAAAGAAGAGTATGAGGCTACAGAAAATGACGTAGAAGGATACGAGGCACCGGACGCCACGCTGGCAGCAGCAAATACTAAAACAGCACAAAAAGCAAATAAAAAGAAGGCGGAAGAAAAAGAAAAAGACGATTCCGAGGAAGATGAAGGGCGTCTCACGATAGATGTTTATGAAACAAACGGTGAAATAGTTATACAATCTACACTCGCAGGCGTAAAAGAAGATAATCTTGATATAAATATAACCACCGACTCTGTGGCTATAAAAGGGAGAAGAGAGCGGGACGAGGAAGTGCCGACGGAAAACTACTACTACCAGGAAACTTTTTGGGGAAACTTTTCCCGTTCGGTAATACTCCCGACTGAGATTGATCCTGACAAATCTCAGGCAACGCTTAACAACGGTATCTTAACAATCAGGATGCCAAAACTCACCAAAACTCAACAAAAGAAACTCAACGTTAAAAAAGTCAACTAAATATATACCTCTTTTTACCAATGGAATTCAGAATAGTAGTAAATCCTCCACAAAAGGTAAAAAATTTTTTTAAAGGCGCTGCGGTTTTGATAACAATGGGCGCGGTTTTTTTTACGGCACTCTATTTTTTAAACCAAAACGACTCTCCCGTTAAAGGTGTTGATGTAGCCGGGATAAACATGGAAGATAAAACGAAAGAAGAGTCCTTATCTCTATTAAAAGATCAAA
Source organism: uncultured Candidatus Saccharibacteria bacterium (assembly GCA_964393575.1). Taxonomy (GTDB): domain Bacteria; phylum Patescibacteriota; class Minisyncoccia; order Spechtbacterales; family 2-12-FULL-38-22; genus CAYMUG01. Next base: position 1,924 of record CAYMUG010000043.1, read on the forward strand.
TCGAACAATACAAAAATGCCGAGATAACTTTTAACGCAGAAAATGGTGATTCCTTAAAAGCGACTCCCGAAGAAATCGGCTTGAAATTGAACGCCGAAAAGACCCTTGATGATGCATACTCTTACGGGAGATCAGGTAATATAGTAAACCGAATGCTGAAACAGCTTAACGCCCTTGCTTTAGGTAAAAGTATTGATATATATACCGAAAAAAACGAAGAAAAATTTACCTCTTTCGTTGAGTTTACACTCAGCGATATCAACTCCCCTGCGCGCAATCCCTCTTTTGAATATAATGAAAAAACAGAAGAATTTGAATATATTAATCCGAAAAACGGACGCACGGTAAAAGAAAAAGAGTTGTTTCAAAAAATAACTGCTCGTACTGCCACTCTTTCCAAGGAACCGGTGCAAGTATCTCTTTATGACGACTTTCCGGAAGTTGACGGTAGCCGTAAAGAAAAGGCGCGCGAAGAAGCAAAAGCTATATTAAATGCAATGCCTTACTATGTAAAATCCCTGGATGGTGAATGGGAAATAGAAAAGGAAGATATTGTATCATGGATTAAATTTAAACCGGAACAAGACGAAAATTTGGGTCAAAAAAGATTATCCGCGTACATATCAGAAAATGAAGTAAAAAAATATCTTTCCCAGTTCGCGGGAGGTGTTAGTGTATCGCCGGTTAACGCTAAGTTTAAAATGGAGGGGCGTGAAATTTCCGCTTTTGCTCTATCAAAGCCCGGGAAAAAATTGGACGTTGAAAAAAGCGCAAAAATAGTCAAAGAAAACCTTGAAAACCATAAGAAAACCTCTGCGCTTGTATTTAATGAAGTTCAGCCGGAGATTACTTCTGAAGATGTAAATGAATTAGGTATTAATTCTCTTTTGGGAGAGGGAACCACAAATTTTGCCGGTTCTCCCGCATCACGAAAACACAATATAAGAGTAGGATCGGATAAATATCAGGGTAAAATCATCAGGTCAGGAGAGGTGTTTTCCTTTAACCGAAATTTGGGGCCTGTAACAGCAGCTGCGGGATATAAACCCGAACTTGTTATAAAACAAGGGGAAACCGTGCCCGAATACGGAGGCGGTATTTGCCAGGTTTCCACTACCCTATTTCGTGCCGCTGTTAAAAGCGGGTTAGAAATTACAGACAGAACAAATCACTCTTATCCGGTTGAGTACTACGGAACCCCGGGCTTTGATGCGACAATTTATCCGCCCAACCCGGACCTGAAATTTAAAAATAATACCGACGCTCCTATTTTGATACAATACAATATCGTAGGTACTAAACTGAATTTTGAAATTTACGGGGAAGACGACGGAAGAAAAGTTGCAGTAGACGGACCTCACCCATATGACAGAAAATCCAGTGGCGCTGTAAAAGCGTGGCTAAAACAAACCGTACTTACGGAAAACGGGAACAAAATGCACGAACAAACATTTTACTCCAACTACAAATCTCCCCAGGAATACCCTGTGCAACAGAATCCTCTTGAGTAGATATTTATTAATATAATAATCATTTCAAAAAGCGTTTCATTAAATGAAACGCTTTTTGAAATGATTATGAAATGATTTTTTAATAATTTCCCGCTTTTATATTCTCTCATATCCGCTTTGTTAACATAAACAGATTGTGCCCAGGGTGGGATTCGCCCCGTCATTCGACGGGGCGCCGTATCGCCGCAGTCATACGACACGGCAAGAATGATACGGCGAACCCTTTTGTGCCCAGGGTGGGATTCGAACCCACACGTCTTGCGACACTAGCTCCTAAAGC
>CAYMUG010000044.1:0-3586 GCA_964393575.1 uncultured Candidatus Saccharibacteria bacterium
AGCGCCACGATTTCGGTTTCTGCCTGTAGGGTTTCGTGGAGTATGTAGAGGTTGTCGTTAGCGGGAATTATATGCTCCACACGCCCTGCAACCGGATAACTCCAGTTTATAATAGGGTTATTTTGTTCGGAATTTTTGGAGATTGAAATTACTTTATCTTCAGTGCCGAGGATTAGATTTCCGGAACTATCAGCAACTACAGGGGCGATGATGTCTGCGTCTGCTTCAAAAATAAAACTCTCTTGCGGATCAACCCTGCGCACATAATGGGGAGGTTTTGCTCTGTTTACGTAAACTTCTTCTTGATTATTTATTAACATTGGACGCGCATCCAGCGAGGTACACGGTCCACACCTTTCTCTTATTTTTTCAGCTTCTTTATTCAAATCAAACGAGAATACAGGAGTAGGATTACTATGAGAATCAGCATCAGCCGCTATATACATAATTCCGCTTTGACTTACGGAAGGGGAGCTTATTGTGTGGAAAAAGCGTAAATTTGTCTGCCATGTATCTCCGGTACGCACATCAACCCCGATAAGGCCGTCTTTGGGCGGCTTAAAGTTTGATACTACAAGATACAAAGTATCTTTATATATTACAGGATCTTTCAAAGCACTAATACCTTTTTTCCATATTTTATCTATTTTTTTATCCCATAAAATTTTTGAACCTGTTTTGTTGAAAGCGTATAGTTTATAAGAAACCCTGCCCTGCTGGACAAAAACGTTCCCTGTTTTCTCATGGACTACAGGATACACTTTAACGCGTCCGTGCTTGCTTAGTTTGCGGGAATTAACTATAGAACCATCTTGTGTGCTTAATACCGTAAACCTGTCACCGGCGGCTGAGTAAAGATATTGACTATCTCCCGAAAGAGCTAAGCGCGCAACCTCTCCTGAAATTTTCTTTTCCCAACGCAGATCCCCTGAAGGTGAAAAGGAATAAATCTTCTTATCCGCGGTGCTGATGTATATATTGCCATCGGCATCTACAACAGGTTGTTTCCTGTTATAGCTTTTAATTTTAGCGGAACCTAACTTCCCGGATAAAGCGCCCGCGGATGAAACAGAGGAAAAACCTGTATTTCGGCTATTATTTTGGTATGACGCCCATAAGGGCGTGCTTTTTGATACAGGTTTTAAGCTATTTTCGGGCGAGGGATCTTTTTGAGAGAAATCAGCTCTGTTATCATCGGTGTCTTTATGGTTTTTACGAGAGATGCTTTTGCCCTTCTCAATCTCTTCGGGTGCTATAGTTCTTTTTTCTTTCAATTCTACTTTATCATCCTTTCCCCATCCGACAGCGTCCACGGGTTGCGTGCTTGTTGCTACTTCCGGGTCTTTGTTGAATATAGCGACTGTGCCTGCGGAATTTGAAAGTTGACTGGAACTATAGACAGACCAATCTGCTTTTGGTTCAGCGTAACCATTTAGACCTATTAAGAAATAACTTTTTGCGGAAATTGTCTCGTCCGGAAAACTTTTATTGCGCGGATATCCTCCGCCTGTTTCATGCCACTCATCAAATGAAGAGGGGTAGTAAATAAACCGATAGTTATCCAAATTTATATCTGAATCCGTGGGATTGTAAAGCTCTACAAACTCTTTATCCCCCACCTGTATTTCATTTATGAGTAAATGTTTGGCGGGGGTAGAGGGTGTGTTATTTTTGTCCTTGTTATTATTTTTATTCTTGTTGTTTTTATTGGTGTTCCCTGAAGAATTGTCCTTTTCTTTCTCTTTTGAAGAATCGTTTTTTGATGTATCTTCTGAAGAGTTATCTTTTTCTTTATCTTCCGGAGAACTATTTATCTTTTGAGTGATTTTATCCATAAAATCATGTACCATGCCGGGTCCAACGGGTCCGTAAGGAGCATCGGGACCGTGGCTTGGTGGAACGTTTTTGTTCTCTTTTTCTTCTTTCTTATTTTCTCCTCCTTGTCGCGGATGGCAAACATCACCCCAAAGGCCTTCCCTTTCTTCTTTGGCTTGATTTTCTACTTTTTCAAAATCCTTCTCCAGGCGGTGATCTGAGCCGTAATCAAATGCATAAGCACTGCCTGTTTTGACCATATCACGGTTTACGAGATTATCGCCCACCCATACATATCTCAAAAGGCGGTCGTATTGGTCTTTATTTTCGGGTCCCCTTGTTAGTTTAACTTCTTTGTCTAATACTAATTCTTTATTATATTCAGTCGCCTGCTCCGCGTAACATCCGTTAGGTTCTTCCGGAGCGTTTACACCTATATACCTTACCGTCTCTCCATTGGCTAACTCTATTGTGTCTCCGTCTATTACCCTGGAGACCTTGAATCTCGCGACGTGTTTTTTACCTTCTGTTGTTTGTTTTTTAGTAGTTTTATCCTCGGTATCGTTATTTGTTTGATTTTCTTCAGATTGTTCGGTATCGGTCTCTTCCTGTTCATTTTGGCTATTTCCCTCACGCTCTCCCGTTTGTGCTTCTCTCAACTGGTTTTTAAATTCTCTCAAGGCCTCTTCACGATCCCCTTCAGTTTCAAAATCTCTTCTTATTTCTGTATCAAGTCCTGTCGTACCTGTGCCCAAAGCGGAGGCACCCTGCTTTCCACTGATATTTACCTGGGTACCGGAGCTGAAGAAATTAAATATGCGACCCACGTGACGACCTGCGCTTTTTATACCGGTCCAGGTATCAGATGCTTTATTTTTTGCATCATTAAAGAAACTTTTAGTGCTTCCCAGGAGACCTCTTTCCTCCTCTTTTTTCTCTTCAGGTTCTTTTACGGTGTCGTGAAAAAGTTTGAGGATACCCGCTGTATTTTCTATAGCTGCAGGCGCTAAACGACCCCAATAATCTTGAAGGACGAGGGGGTCTGAGAATGAGTCTTTGTTTAGTTTAATATCTTTAGTGGTAATCCTACTAGCTGGTTTTTGTATTCTAGCTAGCTTAAATTCTCCTAAATTATCTTTTCCATAAACATAATTTCCCTCAATTTTTACCGGCTCAGGTTCATCATAAAAACCTAAACTATCTTTGCTTAAAAAGTTGCTGTTTGTATATCGCGCAACGTTATCAAAGTATGTATCTATATCATTATGTAAAACCGGCTGCATTCCGTCTATGCGCGGCATTTGCAAGGTTTTTACTCCCTGCTCAAAGGGGTCCTTCCCTCCGTGGCCCAAAAAGTGCGGAGGGTGTGCATCATGCCGGGTGTGGGCCGGCACTGTAGCGTCCTGTATTAAGTGGAAAATATGCCCAAGCGCTTTATATGCCTTTTCTTTATCGCCTCTTTCGTAGGCGGCTATCGCCTCTTCCCACGTATAAACACCTAATGCCTTTTGCGCTTCTTCGTCATGCGCCCACTCCTTAGAGGTTAAACTACCCGGCATACCGCGATTATGCACAGGATCGTAAAAATGATTCAAATAACGTGCCTTGTGGTCTTCGGCATCAGCGCCCCATGCAACCCACGTTTTCTCATGTGCGCTAAGAGCTTTCTCCGAATATCGCGCGTTGTATAAATCCACCGCCTTTTCTGCGAGAGGATAGTGTGTTGCGCGCGGACTGTATGCCCGGGCAGAGGTTATAAAAAATACGCTTA
>CAYMUG010000045.1:0-3335 GCA_964393575.1 uncultured Candidatus Saccharibacteria bacterium
GTGTTGGATGTAGTAATGCAGTAAAATGCAATTTCTTCTGTTTGTGCCCGGATTAACTCTTGTAGCTTATCCTTATCACATATCCAATCTGAATTTTTAACTTTTTCAAGGTCTGCATTGTCAAAATCAACAAAATTTTCGCCTGTATCTTTTCTAACCATTTTGCATATGCCTTCTATGCTTTCTATATCATAAGCCGCATAATCTAAATCAGTTAGTTCTCTGCAAACCGATGACTTTCCGGAACCCGGTACCCCTGTTATTAAAATTGATTTTTTCATATCTATATTATAACAAAAATTTTACTGCCTATCATAAGTCATACAGATTGAAGTCAGACCTTAATCTGCCTATTTCAATATAGCTTGAATATACCACGGCATGTTCAAGGATTTTTTTATCTTGAAAAGATTCGGGCAACGGGGGTTTAACCCCCGTTGCCCTGAGTTTAATATATATTTAACTCTATATTTTTATTTTCGGGGTATTTTACAGAGGCCTGATATAAAAAAAAGGGGGGGGCATAATGAAAAGCCGCCCTTACTAATTTTTCGGGGCGGCTGTGCTTTATGATAAAGTTATCGCGTCTCGACGATTTCCACTCGTTCGGGTTCGCGAAGAATACGAGTGAATTTGTACTTAAAGTTGTCGGAGTACTGTTCAAGAATTTGTTCGGCAACCCACTTAGGGTCAAGCATAGTACTCGCGTCACGCGGACTGTTTTCCCAAAATCGCGTATTCATCCCTGCGGGAGCGGCGACAAGCACCTTATCGATGCGTTCATCGAGCGACACAGAATTTGCCAGCATTCCGAGCCCCGCCTTTACTGATGTGTACATCGGTTCTAAAAGGCGTGGAGTCCACTGCGATGTTGAAGTTACGGCTATGAAGCCCGGTAACTCGCTCTGTTTCTTCAGAAGTCGCTGAAGCAACATAGCGGGAGCGAGAAGCCCAACGCCGGTCATAGCAGCAATATCGTCGTCGCTTACATCACTGATAGTACCTTCCTGATAGAATCCCGCAGCATAAATTAGTAAATCAATCCGTGGAAGATTGGCGACAAATTCGTCCAGAGTCCCGGCTAATTGGTCTCTCGTGTTTAAATCCAGAACACGAAAGTCAACCTTCTCGTTTTTAGGATCATGTCTGCCGGTCACGATAGTGTGATACTTTGCAGGCAGTGTAGTTGCAAGCTCAAGCCCAAGACCGGAGCTTCCGCCAATAATCAATGCGTTTTTATGGTTTTCTTGCATGGTTTTTCCTCCTGTGTCTTCTAAGGGCCAAAAGACCCATTCAAACTCTACCATTATTTTAGTGGTTTGTACACCGTTTATTATTTACTGGTTGGTAAAGTTATGGTAATGTATTGCCACATAACGAGGCATCTGAAAAGAAGGGGTATGTTATGTTGAACCGAGCGAAGACGGAAACCGTCGGCCGGCCGAGGTCGCGGATGCGAGCAACGCTACGGGCAACCTTTGTGTTCATCGGTTATTTCTTTTGGTACGGAATATTAGCCGGGTCTGCGGTACTTTTGATATTCGTGAGAGGTGAAGCAACGCAAGCCAGCGATATGACTTCAATCTTTAAACTCGCTTTATTGGCAAGTGCTATTACGGGACTCTTGGGAGGCATAATCCACGCCCACAAAGACGCCCGCAACCGATGCGAATCGGATTCCGGCTGAACCCGGCACTTAGGCAGAACATTCAAAGGGCGCGTGCTTGTTTGAGAATTGCGGCAAAATTTTTGCCACAGTATGCAATTCTCTCAAGCCGCGCCTTTTTATTTTACCCCAAACCATAAACCGCAAAACAAACACCCCAACATTCTTGAGAATGCCGGGGTGTTTGTGTGGGCGCCGGGGTTACATTGAGGTTTTTTGGCCGCCTTTCGTTTCCGGAGTTTCTTCTTCGGTGTGTTTTGCTTTTTCGGGAGCCGGTGCATACGGAGGCGGGGGGATCGGCTCTTCGTCGTTTGTTTTCTCTTGTCTTTTTGTGTAGAGCTCGGCTATGTAAATAAAAACGCTTGTGTAAAGAATACTGAATAAGATTATGGGATAGCTTAAATCCTGTAGAAGGCGGTCTCCTATAATAACAAGAATAGCAGTACCGGTGAGGCCCTTGGGCAGAAGGCCGCTGGTTATAACCAGGTCTTTGCGGGGTATATGGCCACCAAGAGAAACGTTTACGGAAATCGCACGCAGAATAAGCAGAACAAGCATTATTCCCGCACCCCACAAAAGAAACGCGGTATTTTGTATATTTATGGCTATGCCTATATATACAAAAAGGAAAGTTTTAAAAATAAAACTGACTGCCGAAAATACTTTACGCTCTGTTTCCGTGAAAGAAAAATTTTGTACTTCATCCGGGATCGTTGTGAGTTTCTTGCTTATGTATTTCATGTTGCCCAGAAGAACCGCGAAAACAAGCGCTGCCATAAAACCGTTGCCATACAGAAGCTCGGCCGCCCCGAATACTATAAAAAGAAACGCGGGTGTTGTGATTATATTATGTTTTACCCCCCGGAATATTTTAATGCCGCGTACCCATAAAAACGCTGCCGTAACACCGATAGCCAAAGAAGAAAATATAGTCAGGGTGAATTCACTTGCCAACCTTCCTATATTTACGGTGTTGAGTTGTATGAGTTCAATAATCCCGAAAACCAGTATAATGGTTATTATATCGTTAAACGTGGCTTCCACAGAAAGTGTTGTGCGGGTTGTTTGTTTCAGCCCTATAGATTTGCCTATAGGTATAACCAGAGAGGAAACGCCGCCCAGGATTATGCCCATCAGAAGGCCCTGTACAAGCGGTATATTGAATAAATAAAAAGCAAGCGGCATAACAACCGCGATTGTCGTAAAAAGCGTGAGAAAGAGCAACAGAAGAGTGCGGGGAAATGATTCTAAAAGCCGGCGCAGCTGAATGTCTACACCGCTTTCAAAAAGAATAACAAGCAGAGCTAAGGTGGCAAATACACCACCCAGGTCTCCTAAATCAGATAATTTTACCCAGCCGGTCAGCGGACCGATGATGATTCCGAGTAAAAATAAGGGCAGGACATCGGGAATTTTTGTTTTCTTAAAAAACCTGGAAAGAAAATAAGACAAAAATATAGTAAGCCCTATTGATGTGATTGCTATTGCGGGATCCATTACATATATTTTACCAGTAACTAACGAAGTAACCAATTTTTAAAACTGTTGAAGCAAGGGTTTATTTTTTACTTGTGATGTGATATAATAATTTTAATATTGCCGGGTAGTTTAATGGTAGAACGGCGGTTTTTGGTACCGCTAGTTCAGGTTCGAATCCTGACCCGGCAGC
>CAYMUG010000046.1:0-3265 GCA_964393575.1 uncultured Candidatus Saccharibacteria bacterium
CCCTTCACAAAATTTCATTACATTCAATTTTGTGGGCGGGGAGGGACTCGAACCCTCAACCTAAAGATAGGTACGGATTTTAAGTCCGCTGCGTATTCCAATTCCGCCACCCGCCCGTGTCTTACTCTTTTTTATCCTGAGAGTTAGAGTCCCTCTCTTCTTCTTTAGAATCACTTTCTTGTGTGGATTCTTTGACTTCTTCTTTATTTTCATTTTCAGGCGCCTCGTCTTGATCGTCGCCTTCTTCTTTCTGTATTTCTTCTTGTGCTCCCTCTTTGCCTCCTTCTCCTTCTCCTTCTCCTTCTGCTGAACCGCCCTCGGATGAAGTACTTGCCTCTTCTTCGCTTTCCTTTTTCTCGCTTTCTTCCGGGTCTTCTGCACTTCCTCTTCCCTCTTGTTCTTCATCATAACCCATATCATATATAAGGTTTTGAATTTTAGCTTTTCTTTTCTTGGTTTTCTTTCCTACTTTATCCCGCACGTAATAAAGTTTTGCCCTGCGTGTGTGTTCCTGCCTCAATATTTCTATTTTTTGTATTGAGGGCATATGTAAAGGGAATATCCTCTCTACACCTACGTTGCCCACTCCCAACTTACGCACAGTAAATGTGGCGTCAAGTCCTTTGCCGTGTTTTGTCGCTATAACCAACCCTTCAAAAACCTGTGTTCTTTCCTTTCCTTTTTCAGTAACTTTTTCGTGAACACGTACAATCTGACCCGGCCTAAGGTCGGGAACCTGTTTTTTCATTTTATCCTGTAACAGTGTTTGAGTTTCCATTGCATTTTAATGCGAGGAGAAGTACACAAAAGTGCCCAACAATCCTCGTAATACTATAAAATAAAATTATATTAGCTATCTATAAGCTATATTCTAACACATAAACTATAATTTAGCAACGATAATTCCGTTTCAGCAAACAATACTCAGCGTTAAGCAGGAAAAGCATCCCTCTGAGCTTAAAAAGGAAATTCGGTTTATTTATTCTATACTTTTGAGAAATTTTTTCAACTCTTCCGGCAGATCCTCTTCAAATTCAAGTATTTCTCCCCCGTGAAATGGTATCTTAATATAATAAGCATGGAGAAACATTCTGTTTAAGCTTTCCGGGCAGGAGTGTTTTCCTGAATAAAGCTTATCACATACAAGAGGATGCCCCAGCGAGGCAAGATGTACCCTGATTTGGTGCGTTCTACCGGTAATCGGTCTCGCAGAAATAAGTGTGTAATCATTGAACTTTTGTGCAACCTTCCAATAAGTTACGGCTTCTCTTTCTTCTCCTCCCTTTCTTTGGCTGTATTTTTCTTCTGTGTAGCGCTTTCCTTTAATTATTTTTATGTTTTTTTTAATCTCTCCTCTCTCTTCTGAAGGTCGCCCCCAAACAAGCGCGTAATATTTTTTCTCAATTTTTCTTTCCTGAAAAAGTCGTTTTAGCTTTTCAAAACTATCCTGATTGCGGGCGACAACGATTAGTCCGGATGTGCCCCTGTCCAGACGATGCACAACCCCCGGCCGCAAGACAACGGGGGTCGCCGTATCATTCGATACGGCGCCCTGTCGTATGACAGGGCGACCCCCGTTGTCTTCGCCAATGTCGCGTATTTCAGGGTATTTTTCTAAAATAAAATCAACCAGCGTTTTTTCCCGACTGGTTGCGGCTTGCGTACCCTGTTTTGAAGTAGGGTGAGTTAACAAGCCCGCCGGCTTGTTAACTACTATTAAATCTTCTGACTCGTAAATAATCTCCGGCTGCATGGTTTATATTATAAGTGCCGTTTTCATAAATTCTCCTCCAAAAACTTTTTTAGCGCGGTCAAATCCTTTTTCTCGGGGTCGTAGTGGTACGACTTTATGCCGACTGACTCGGCACTTTTGACCGCTTCCGGATTGTGTTCAAAGTACACAACTTCGTCCGCGCTCAAGCCGAAATGCGCGAGCATTGTTCTATAGTATTTAGAGTCGGTCTTTTCAGGATCGTGTTTAAGGGTAAACACTTCATATGGCATTCTGTTCAAGCCAAACTTCTTATACTGCTCATCATTTGCGCTGGTTAAAATAATTTTTGGATTCGGAAATGCGTCCAGCAAATCACGCATTTCTGTAAAAATCTCAAAACCGTTTTCGGTTTCTATAACAAAAGCATCTATGGCATCAACAAGTATTGTTTTCATATTTATTTCGGGCTAAATAATTTTTTAAGTTCTTCTTTCTTTTCCGGATATAATTTGGCTTCGTAAAGCTTGTTTACGATTTCTTTTTCGTCAAACTTTTCTCCTATACCAATTTCTATAAACTCGTCTACACTAACCGATTTTAGGGTAATTTTTTCTCCGGAATCTAAACTTCCATCGGAAACTTTTTTGGCACCTTTAGCAATAAAAGTATAAACAACCCAATCAATCTTTGAAGTGGGATGTCGGGCATCCCAAAGTATAAATTCAGATGCCTCGTATCCTGTTTCTTCAAGTAGCTCTCGTTTCGCGGCCTCCAAAATGTCTTCTCCTTTATCAACTCTACCGCCTGCAGTTCCTATAAATGACTCTTTACCCGGTTGTTCTTGTTCAGTAAGTATAATTTTGCCGTCGTCTGTAACAGGGAAAACCACAACAGTATCGGGGCGTTTTATTTTTTCAAAAGTTGCTTTTGTGCCGTCAAAAAGTTCCTGCTCCCACTGGTACACATCAAACATCATGCCGCTGAAAACTTTTTTGGCATGATTAGGAATTGGTTGTTCTGAAGCCGGCCTAGCTATATCCATATTTGCATTTTATTATTTCCCGATTCTATTGATAGTATCGTCTCACGACGAACTTCAGCTATTAGGGAAACAAAGTATGGGCCCTAATTTTCTAAAGCTAAAAAATTGGAAACAAATATATAACGAGGGCAAAGGATAAAGGATTAATTAAATTTCCAACGGGGTGGACGGTGCAGGACTTGAACCTGCGGCCTCTGCCATGTGACGGCAGCGCTCTGGCCGGCTGAGCTAACCGTCCGTCTTACTTCCCGAAATCTACCCTGTCTGTTGGCGGAGTAGACAAGCTACCTTAGCCTGCCAAAGTGTGGGTGCGCCTGGATTTGAACCAGGGACCTCTACCGTGTCGGGGTAGCGCTCTAACCAGCTGAGCTACGCACCCGCAAAATTTCTCAAATTCTGGTGCCCAGGGTGGGACTCGCCCCGTCATTCGACGGGGCGCCGTATCGCCGCAGTCATACGACACGGCAAGAATGATACGGCGAACCCTTTGGTGCCCAGGGTGGGACTCG
>CAYMUG010000047.1:0-3004 GCA_964393575.1 uncultured Candidatus Saccharibacteria bacterium
ATGTTTTACCTTAATACTTAATGAGCGTTGAAACACATCGTAAAGAAATAAAAAATATTTTGCGGGGAGAAGATGCGCGAAAACTTGTTATAGTAGGGCCGTGCTCCGCCTGGCCTTATGAGGAAGTTCTTGAATATGCACGCCGCATCTCCGACATAGAAAAAGATGTTCGTAATCATCTTAAAATTGTAATGCGCGTTTACACCCAAAAACCGCGCACAACATTGGGGTGGAAAGGACCGCTAATACAGCCCGACCCTGATAAAAAACCTGATTTAGAAAAAGGAAAAGAATATACACTCAACCTGATGAAAGAAATTGCCGGACTGGAATTGTCTCTTGCTGATGAAGTTTTATTCATAGAAAGCTCGGAATATCTCTTGGAGTACCTTTCATGGACAGCTATAGGAGCTCGCACTTCGGAAAGCCAGCCACACAGATTATTTGCATCTTCAGTTGATATCCCCGTGGGAATAAAAAATCCCACAAGCGGATCCCTAAAAAAAGGCGTGGAAAGCGTCTTTTCGGCGCAGCACGCGAATACAGGAATTATCAACGGAAAAGAGGTACAAACAGAAGGCAATCCTTGTGCCCATCTTGTTCTGCGCGGAGGTGCGGACGGACCCAATTACGATGCCGATTCAATTAAGGATGCTGTAAATTTAATGCGTGATATGGAAATAAAAAATCCGTCTATTATTGTAGATGCCTCCCACGATAACTCTAAGGTATCCGGAGAAAAGCGTCCCGAAAGACAGCTTGAAATACCTTTTGAGGTACAGGAAGCCGTCAAAACCATGAGAGGTGATATAATAAAAAACCCGGTTAAGGGTTTTATGATAGAAAGCTTTCTCACCGAAGAAAGTGGTATTACGGACCCGGGCTTAAACTGGACGGACACAGAAAAACTTATTGAAAACTTAGCTAAAGCTGACCTCTAAAGAATCATATGATTAATCATATGATTCTTATTTAACGAATTCCAAAAGTTTTTCTTTTACTCCCTCTTTGTTTAGTTTGTATTTCTCCGTGAGCTCGTCAAACCTCCCGCTTTCGGCATACTCGTCCATCATACCGTGCATTCTAAGCGGCACCTGGCAGTGTTCGCTTAAACATTCAGCAACAGCGCTGCCTAGTCCTCCTATTATATTGTGGTCTTCCGCTGTAAATACTTTTTCTGTTTTTTTAGCGCTTTTTACAAGGGCATCTCTGTCAATTGGTTTTACGGTATGCATATTGATTACCTCTATTGATAATTCGTCTTTCAATTCTTCCGCCAAAAGGAGAAGCCAATAAACCATATAGCCATGACCCACGGCTGTAACGTCGCTCCCTTCGCGCAATACCTGCGCTTTGCCTACCTCAAAAGGAGTTTCCTGAGTGGTGAACACAGGAGTTGCCTCACGCACAGTGCGTATATATACAGGACCTTCCAGGTCGTACGCTGCCTTTACCGCCTTGTTGGCCTGTTCATAATCCGCAGGAGCGATAACAGTAAAGTTGGGAAGACATCGCGTAATTGAAATGTCTTCCGTCATTTGGTGTGTAGGTCCGTCCGGCCCTGTTGCCACGCCGGCGTGACTGGAAACAAACACAACGTGATTTTGCGGGTAAGATATCGTGGTGCGGATGGGTTCCCACGGACGCCCCACAAGGAAAGAGGCATATGTTACCGCATAAGGCACAAAACCCTCGTAAGCAAAGCCGGCAGCAAGGCCCACCATATTCTGTTCCTGTATTCCGGTTTGTATGAATCTGTCGGGAAATTTATCCGCAAAGTAGTGTGCTCTGGCGCTTCCCGCGGTATCTGCGCCTATAACAACCATATTTTCCTTCTCTTCGCCCAACTCAGCCATACCCCGACCGGAACCGTCACGCATTTTTTTCCACTCCAGTTTTTCTTCGCTTAAGTAATTTTTTTGTAAATTCATAATATTAAACCAAATTAAAAGGACACAAGGGCACAAACAAATCTCAAATTAAAAATCAGAATTGTGTGTTGTTATTTGAGATTTGAGTATTGTAATTTGTTTGTATCTTGTATCCTTGTATCTTGTTATTTAGTTATTATTCTCCGTGCTCTATTCTCTCCCCTAATGTCCTTATATACCTCAATGCTTCCTCTCCCTGTTTTTCATGCGGGACTACATCTTCTGGGCCCTTGCCCGGAGGCACACCGTGCCAGCCGAATCTGTCTTCTATAAATTCTACACCTTTACCCGGAGTGGTGTTTGCTATTACCAACACAGGAGCATCCTGAGTGCTTTTGCTTTCTTCAAGTGTGGAGATAATTTCATACATATCGTGACCGTTCATTTCAAATACGTGCCACCCAAAAGATTCATATTTATCACGCAAGACCTCAAGCGGCATTATGTCTTCCGTATAGCCGTCAATCTGTATATTATTTCTGTCTATTATATAGGTTAAGTTTTTAAGCTGATATTTGGCAGCAAACATTGCCGCCTCCCATGTCATCCCTTCATCCTGCTCTCCGTCCGAACCTATACACCATATGTGATAGTCAAGTTCTTTTCCGCGAAGTTGTGCCGCATAGGCAAAACCGCATGCCTGGCTTAGCCCTTCCCCCAGAGGTCCGGAAGAAGTTTCAAGAGCGGGCATACGCAAAACATTAGGATGCCCCTCTATACGGGAACCTATTCTACGCAGGGTCATTAGTTCATCTTTTGTAATATCATAACCCGCGTGATGCATTGCAACGTAACGCACGGGAACACAGTGGCCTACATCCAATATAATCCTGTCACGCTCTTCCCACATCGGGTTTTTGGGGTCGTGTTTTGCAACGTGGAAGTACAAAGCCGTCCATATGTCGGCCTGCGCCAACGGCCCCGCTGAGTGGCCGCTCTGGGATTCAATAAGCATTTTTATAAGATCCTCCCTTATATCATTTGCCTTCTTTTCCAGAGTTTTAATTTTTTCGGAATGAATAGTCATAAAATATGTAACAAGTAATAAGTAATGCGTAACCAGTAATTAGGGG
>CAYMUG010000048.1:0-1195 GCA_964393575.1 uncultured Candidatus Saccharibacteria bacterium
TGTGCTTTCTAATCAATTCCGCCACTTCCGGTCTCATCAAATGCGCAGGCGGGTTTTCTCCCGCGGACAGCTTCTCCCTGAGATATGTCCCTTTAAACTTCTCTCTGTGCTCTTCATGGGGGCAGGTTTTTTCCGAAGCCGGCCCCGCGCATTTTTTACAATGAAAGAAAGATGAAAAGAAAATCGGCTCCATACCCAGATCCGGATAGTGCTTAAAAATTTCCTGCGCATCATAAGGTCCGTAGTAGTCGTCCACGCCTGCGTGGTCTCTGCCCACTATAAAATGCGTGCATCCCAGATTCTTGCGCATAATAGCATGGTGTACTGCCTCCCGGGGTCCCGCGTAATGCATTTCGTAATCAATAAAACCGAGGGCTACATGTTCCGGAGGAAAATATTCGTTTATTAATTTATTATAAGTCGTAAATATAAGTTCGTCTTTATAGTCACCTTCTTTCTTTTTTCCGAGCACCGGATTCACTAAAAGGCCTTCGGCTATATTAAGCGCGGTCTTTTGTACATACTCATGCCCTACGTGAGGTACGTTTCTCGTCTGGAAAGCTGCAACTGTACGCCACCCTTTTTCTTTTATTAATTTACGCGCTTCTTCCGGCTCAAGAATATACTCCCTGTTTTGTTTTTTCTGACGCCGGAGAAGAGTAATCCCGCCTCCGGCGAAATAATTTTTCTTTGCGTAAACCTTTTCTACTCCCGGATGGTTTTTGTCTGTTGTGCCGAACACGGCCTTTGCGTACTTTTCTTTTGAATACGGGTAAATTTCTTTAACTTCAAAAAGCACGCTGCCTCCTTCATTTTCAAGGGACACCTGTTCTCCTTCTTCTATATCGCCTTCATCAACGTCAAAAACCACAGGCAATGTCCATGGGGTCTCATCCGCTAACCTGCCTTTTTCCAGACACGCTTCAAAATCTTTCTTGCCCATAAACCCTGTAAGCGGACTGTATAGGCCTGTTGCTATATTTTCTGCGGTTTGAAACACCTCACGGCTTACAGGAATTTTTTTAATAGAATATCCGGAAATTTCATCCGCCTCTTCGCCGCTCGCAATACGATTAACTAATTTTTCGCCGTGTGGAGTATTTGGCATACAAATTAACAGATTAACTTAATAACAGAATAACAAACTAGCTTTTTAATAAGGGTTGCGCTCTGAGTAATCTTCCGGGTTATCGAT
>CAYMUG010000048.1:1295-2914 GCA_964393575.1 uncultured Candidatus Saccharibacteria bacterium
CGCATTAATTTATTGTTAAGCTCCTCTGCGGTTTTAAGAAGCGTCATATCCACGTCCATTGATTCTGCAAGCTGCAGGAGGGCGCGGGTGTCTTTCGGGAGACAAGCTCCGCCATATCCTCTGTATCCTGCGTGGTATACATCCAAATGGCTGGGGCCTATTCGCGGGTCTTTTGATGCCGCCTCTGCTACAGAATTATAATCAATATCCAATTCCCGGCATAAATCATACATATGGTTTGCGAAGATTACCTTTTTTGCCAAAAAAGTATTACCGAAATATTTAACCATTTCCGCTTCTGTCGCGGGTAATACTTTTTTATAAGGAGCATCCGGCAGTATTTCCATTATACTTTCTGCATCTTCTTTGCTTTTTTCTGTATAACCAACTATTTGCCTGTCCGGCTTTTGCATTGTTTCATCTGCCTTGCTTTCTACAAGAAATTCGGGGCTAAATAGTATTCTATGATTGGGATACTCTTTTTGTAATTTTTCTGTGGTTCCCGGAAGAACCGTGGATTTAATTACAACGAGATTACTTTCTTTTAAATTGTCTAAAGTTTCTTTTACGTAGGAAAGATCAAAACCGCCTTTTTCTTCCCGGTATGGCGTAGGAACACAAACAAAAACAACGTCGGATTTATTTATATCTTCAATCGAGCCGATATTTTTACCGGGATCGTAGCCAAACGGCTCAACGCCCTGAGTTTTAAAATATCTTTGAACAGCACCGCCAACCATGCCCAAGCCGGCAATACCAATTTTATTTCTGTTAGTCATAAAATTGAGTAACGTGTAATTAGTAATGAGTAATTAGTAAATTATTTATGCTCATCTATAGAACGGATCATCCCGTTAATTAGACGCCTAACATCATGTGCTTGTTCGCCTAACTCCTTACAGTGTTCAATATCAATATATTCTAAATCTTTAGCAAGCAGCAAAAAATTTTGTACTTCTGCAGCGGAGCCCCGGGCTTGGTAATAAAATTTTGTCTTATCTTTAAAATGATATCTTGCAAATCCTTCAGCAATGTTTGCGCCTATGGAGCTAACAGCTCTACGTAACTGAGTTGCTATACCATACTTCTCTTCTTTGGGGAAGTTTTCGGTAAGCTTATATATCCCTAATGTTAAACTATGCGCTTCTTTCCAGGCATTTAAATCATAAAAATTTGTTATTTGACTTTCTTTTTTACGCATTACTAGTTACTCATTACTCATTACTTGTTACCATAGTAACTTCCATACCACTCAACAAAATTCTTAACTCCTTCATCTATTATAGTTTTCGGAGTCCAATTAAGCATATTTTGCGCCTTTTTTGTATCCGCCCAGGTTTTGCGTACATCTCCCGGCTGCATCGGTTTGTATTCTTTTTGAGCTTTTTTACCCGCATGTTTTTCTATGGTTTCTATAAATTTCTCAAGCCCCACCGGCTCTCCCAAGCCCAAATTTATAATCCTAAACCCCTTATTTGTATCCTGCGCTTTCAGGGCGCCGGCTGTAATATCATCTATATAAGTAAAATCTCTCGCCATTTCTCCTTCTCCATACACTTCAATGGGTTTTTCGTTGAATATTCTATCGGTAAATTTAAATAAGGCCATATCAGGCCTGG
>CAYMUG010000049.1:0-2900 GCA_964393575.1 uncultured Candidatus Saccharibacteria bacterium
TATTCCAAATACTCAACTTCCTCCTCCAGTATAACTCCGAAGCTATTCAAAATTTGCGATTTCACTATTCCTTTAAGCATTATAACATCTTCTGCTGTAGCATTGCCACTTTTGTTTACTATAAAATTAGGATGTTTTTCGCTTACCTCGGCTCCTCCTACTCTAACATTCTTAAGGCCGGCTTCATCTATAAAATAGGCAGTCGCGATTTGATCATCCCGAATTGCTTTTTCTATATCTCTGTGTTTTTCGCGCACCTCAAACGGCACTTCTTTTATATGTTTTCTCTTAAAAATACTTCCGGAGTTACCATACTCCATCGGATGCCGGGAATTTCTCCAATTTATTTTTTCATCCGCTGCGGCGCGTAATTCCTGAGGATCTCCTTTTTTAAACCTAAGTTCAGCCTCAATGATGATATAGCCGGAGTTTTCTTTAAAAATACTGCTTCTGTATTTAAATCCACATTTTTCCCTTGGGAACTTTTTTATTTTCCCCTCCGGGGTTAAAGCGGTTACGCTTTTTACTATGTCTTTCATTTCTCCGCCAAAGGCACCGGCATTGCCGCGTATAGCACCGCCGAGCTGGCCGGGCAACCCTCCGGCCCATTCAAGACCACATAAACCTTTTTTAATCGTTGCATCTACCAGTTCCTGCATATCAACCCCCGCCTCTGCTTCAACTCTTTCGTTTTGAATTTTGAAGTTTGAACCCTGAATTTTTAATATCAAACCGTTATATCCATTATCTGATATTAATACATTGCTTCCTCCGCCGAGTACAAAAAAAGGCAAATTATTTTTATTTGCCCAATTTACCGCCTCTTTTACTTCCCGGGTTGTTTTGGCAGGCACAAAAAAATTAGCCGGACCTCCTATTCGGTAAGTGGTAAAATCAGCAAGTTGTACGTTTCTGAAAAGCTTCATAGGTTTACCAAATCGCAAATTAAAAGAATACAAGGACACAAACAAATCTCAAATTAGAAATTAGAAACTGTTTGTTGTTTGGTATTTGTTTATTGTAATTTGTTTGTATCTTGCGTCCTTTAGATTTGTGATTTACGAATTACTTATTACGGATTACTGTTACATATTCGCAGCTAAAGTACGGGATACCAATCCAGCTCGGCTTGATTCACCGTATAGATCATATCAAAGCTATACCCCAACGATTTAAACTCCTCTTCTGTCTGCAGCCATCTTTTTCTTCCATCCTGTGTCACCCACCATATTTTTTCACTATCAGGGGTTTTTATTACATCTACTTCCTCGTATTCTCTTAACACTTCTTTAGTTGTCACAACCACATCTTCAAAACTTAGGTGGCCGTACATATTTATAATATCAGCCGATTGAACCCAACGTTTATAGGGTCCTTTTATTATATACACCTTTTCTGTGCCTTCTGCGCGCACAAGAGTACCGTCTTTAAATTCCGGAGTATCGCTTGCGGGTGTGGAGCCGGTGGTATCCTCCGGAACTTCTTCTGAAAGCTCTCCCGTGGCCTGATACTCGTATAACGTATTAAGGTCTCCACTATGGTTTAGCGGCATTGCCACAACCTGGTCCACTGTAAATCCGAAATTCTCTACCGCAACCTTTCCTGTATTGCCTTCTATATTGAGAAAAGATACACGGGGATTCTTCCCTTCTTCGTAAACAACATAAGGCACTTTAAATTTGCTGCCCTGTTCTTTTTCAAAAGTATATACGAAAATATGGTCGTCGGGTTTGTTGTTCTCTAAATCTCTGGAATAGCTTCGCCAAGATCCCTGCCAGGGAAAGGTGCTGTTGGTGCTGCTGACTTTTGTTCCTCCGCTTTCTCCCGTCGTAAATGTAATGTGCAGGTTGTCGTGTCCGAGATCGGGATCGAGATAACAGAATGTATTAAGAGGCCTTATATTACAATCATTTACCAAAACAGTAATTGCCCAATTATTAAACACGTCGCCGAATTTATCTCTTGTGTTTTCTTTGGCTAAAGCTGCATTTATTGTGTCTATTCCGGTTTTATCATTCTGTACTACGGCTGTAAAAAAGTCCTCTCCGTAGTGATCTAACAAGTAGTGGCCGAACACACTCGCCACTCCATAATCGGAACCTGTGTTACCCCACCTGGTTAGCGCGTCAGTAGGATTATTAAGAAAGGAATCAACTCTGTCACTCAAATTACTTCCCGCGTAGGATTCATTCAAGCCGGCTATGGTTGGAGCTACTTCACTGAGCATTTCATTAACCCATGTTTTTTCCTGCACGTTCCTTATTCGGTTTTTTTGGTTATAGTTTATAAGGTGCTGAAATTCATGAGCAAGAAAGGCGTTTGCCTGCCGTTCGTCGTCTATAAAAGAGGTATTTATATAAAACATCTCTCTTTCATTGGAATCAGAAACAGCGGAACTCGGCTGCTCATCATCAGAACGAAAATACCCGCCGAAACCGCTTTGTATATCGGTAAAAAGTATTACAACTTTTTCATCTCCGTCTATTCCCGGCTTCCACTCTGAACCGTATACATCACGTACCGAGGAGTATATGTCTTTATCAAAGGTATCGGAGATATTTTGTAAATCATCCATCCGCGCATTTTGCACGGAGGAGGAAAGAGAATTCCAATAACTATCCTCAACGTATATTCTACTGTGTTCTCCCTGCACTCGCTGAGTTGCCGTAATTTCCGACCTCTCCTTGGAATCAAAACTCTCATCAACAAAAAACTCTTCAGCTGCAGCAACTGTGGGAAAAACAAAAACAAACACTCCGAAGAGTGTTGCAAAGATAGAAACTTTTACATTCCTGCCCATTAATTTAATTATATCATACTATCTATTGTTATATAATTTCGAATTTCGAATTAAAAATTCCGAATTTTGATTAAATTTTTAATTACTAAATCACAAGGAC
>CAYMUG010000050.1:0-2840 GCA_964393575.1 uncultured Candidatus Saccharibacteria bacterium
AATTGTTTTTGGTTTAATTCGCGGCATTCGCATGCCTGCCTGCAAAAGCGAGGCGGCGGGCAGGCATTCGTGTCATACAATTCATGATATTCGCATTATTATAAAGCGAGCGAAGCGAGCTTATACTTGCTCTATTATTTGATGTATTTTTTTTACTTCGTTTGCAGTAATTGGCTCTCTCATTTTAAATCGCATAATATCCTCTTTTGTCATATCCGTAAGCATGCCTATTGTCGTTACAGTCCCCATTTTGTTTTCCAGTACAAAACAGGAAACAGAACTCGTGCATTTGCTGCACTCAGCATAAACATGACTCATATGGTCTTTTTTTTCTATAATACTAGCTTTTCCGGGTTCAAACTGAGAAGAACATACGGGGCAATTGCCTATATATTTGAATTCAAAATCATTCTTGCGCATCTTATTTTAAAATATAGGGAGCGCGCACACACAAACGCACATATCGCTATACTTATTAATTTTTATCCTGCTAATCTCTATATTATTATATAACATCTTCTATATCCAAAAAGGGATATATAGAAATTTATATTATTATATTTTTTTAAATGAATCAAGGGTTGATCCTGTTTGTTGCGCCGAATAAACTTAGTTTTTCTTTCACCTTTTCGGCAACAGCGGAACGTGCGCCGCCTAAATAGTGATATGGAGCTACCTCCTCCGGTTTTTCCTTTAGTTCTTTTCTGAGCGCATCAGTATAAGCCATGCGCAACTCTGTGGATACATGAATATTGTTAAAACCCATCTCTACAAGCTTTTTCATATCCTCGTCCCCTATTCCGCTACCACCGTGCAATACAAATGTTACCGAGGGTAAAGCTTCGCGGAGTTGCTTCACTAAATCAAATTTAATTTTGGGTTCGTTAGCTGCAATCCCGTGCAAATTGCCCACGACAGGCGCAAAGCGGTCCACTCCCGTCTTTTCTACAAATTCTACCGCTTGTTCGGGTTGAGTGTAACTTTCTTCAGGTATATCTATTACCTTATCATACACCCTGGAAGAATCGGTAACAAAGTACCCCAATTCCCCTTCAACCTCTACTTCCGGACGTTCGGCTTTAACTGTATCTACGACTTTCTTTGTACCTTCTATATTCTTTTCAAAATCTTCTTTAGACAAGTCAGCATGAATAGAATCGTATCCCGCGCTAAACGCGGATAAAGCTGTATTAACGCTCTTCGAGTGGTCTGCATTAAGATAAACAGGAATACCTTCTTCTTCTCTAAAACTGCGTACTAAATAAAGCGCCTGCTTTTTGCCCACAAATTCGCGCTCTCCTTCAGAAGTTCCTATGGCCGCGGGGGCACGCGCCTCACGTAGCCCGTCTAAAATACCGTGCAGCTGCGCTAAAGATGAGAAGTTAAAATGAGGTACAGCCCATTGTTCGCTTAGGGCCTGCTTATGTAATTCAGTTAGGGTTTGCATGTTAATTAAAATTCCAAATTAGAAGGATACAAGGACACAAACAAATCTCAAATTAGAAATTAAAAACTATTTGCTGTTTGAGATTTGCATCTTTTAATTTGTTTGTATCTTGTATCCTTGAGTATTGCTATTTACAACAACCTTATACTTCCATCCTGAAAGTTATTAACAATTAGTTGGTCTCGGGTGTCATACCCTACATATCTACGGAAAAGTTCATTCCATACAGCTTCCTGTTGGTGATATCTGAAATATCCATACTCCTCGCCACTCTTGCCCGCTGAAGATGCAACAAAATTCATAGCGTTATCTTCTAAATCAAAACTTACTAAATCACTTTCCCCTTCTTGATTGGTAAAATATCCTCCTACCCAATCAAGATCATCCCAGAATTCAAGAGAGCTTTTAAGAGAGCGGTTTCCGAATTCAACTAAATTTTGCTCGCCCTTATGCCAATGCAGGGCTTCTGGGTTAACACGCGGGAGGAACAACCTCGGGTCTTTTGCGTTTATTTTCCAGAGATACCTCTGCACGATAAGCCATTCACCCGGCTCAACTTCATTTTTTTCAGGAACATCTCCACGCAAAAGTGATTTTAGGCGTTCGGCAAAATCCGGGGTATCGCTATTATGTTCAAAAAGTTTGCTATAAAAATCTACCTCATGGAAATAATGGAAAAATAAAGCAAAATCACGCATTAAGCTGCCGGGCATCGACTGATTTATAGGATTTAGAAATATAATGCCGAATTCTTTCAGGTGACTTACGTTATGATTTTTCTTCTTCACGAATCTTTTAGCTATTTCTTCCCATTCGGGCCCCATCATACGCAGTTCTATTTTTCTGTGCTCAAAATCGTCGGAGGTAAAATTGCCATAGGCCTCATCAAATGCCTGATGCATCCATTCTTTGGATTCTGTAAACCGGAGAGCGCTCATCACATCCATTATATCCTGTTTTTCTAAAAGTTCGTCAACATCTTTGTAATCAAAAAATTTTAAAGTTCCGTCAGGAGGATATGTCCGCAAAATCTCCTCCGCCTTTTCTTTTTTCAGAAAGAAGCCCTCGGTTGCCGTAGAAATATCATATGCTGTCTTACTTAGTTTTTCAAAAGCAATTCTTGCCCTTTGAGAATTATCAAAATCCCCTCTTTGTATACCTACAAGGTTGTATAACTCTCTTTCATTAACATTAATGCGTTCTACAAGGGCCTCTATTACATCTTCAGCGGAAGAATTAGTTTCCAGCCCCATTACTTGTAGGCGGTTTTTAACTTTTTCATGCAAATCTTCTTCAAGTTCTTTGACAACATCCGTCTTACCCGTAGCTTTTTCCATACTTTTTTCCAGTTTATCTATTTGTTCAGTGTCCAAATGAATTATATCTTTTATAC
>CAYMUG010000051.1:0-2107 GCA_964393575.1 uncultured Candidatus Saccharibacteria bacterium
TGCAGCGTGCGGCAAGTTATTGGACCGGCATTATTGCTTTTTACTGTAAACTGAGAGGTAAAAAGTTTGTTTATATGATCGCCCATAACGGGGATGTAAAAAGAGAATTGCACCCCAGGAGAAAAGGATTTTTGCGTAAAAAGATGTGGTGGGTTTATGAATACGGCCTTAAAAGCGCCGATTTAATTATTGCCCAGAATACATTCCAAAAAGAAGAGTTAAAGAAAAATTACGGCCGGGATTCTGTTATCAGGAATTCGGCACATCGCATTCCCGGCAACACGGAGACCCAAGAAAAAGATATTGTTTTTTGGGTGGCCCGGGGCGAGGACTGGAAGCAACCGGGCGCGTTTTTAGATTTGGCAGATAATTTCGCGGACACCAAGTTTGTTATGGCAATGCCGCTTTCCCCGCGATTTGAGGAGTTTTGGCATAAAACTAAAAAAAGGGCGGAGAATATGCCCAATGTGGAATTTATAGATTTTATACCGCCGGATAAAATAGAAAATTATTTCGCGCGGGCGAAAGTTTTTGTAAACACCTCCACTCATGAGGGGTTCCCCAATACTTTTATACAGGCAGCGAAGCACAAAACACCCATACTTTCTTTAAATGTAGACCCCAGCGGTATCTTGCAAAATCATAAAATCGGCATTAACGCGGGGGGCGACTTCCAAAAATTAAAAAACAGTTTGGAGACCCTGCTCACCGACGAAAATAAATGGCGAGAACTTTCAGAAAACGCCTACCTGTATGTGAAAGAAAACCACGATATAGAGAAGATTATAGAGGATGATAAGAAATTACTGCTGTCTTTGGTGGGCGGGGAACGCAGTTAGCGTTTTACCACAATAAATTTTGTGAGCGCCTGGTCAAGGCGGTCTTTTTTTATTATTTTTTCCAATATTTTGCTCACCCATACCGAAAAGCGGCCGAAAAACCCCGTAGAATATATGAGGCCGTGTTCTTGTATAACTTTAGCATCAGCGGGCAGCCACGATATTATTTGTTTGGGGTAGTATGATTTAAAATGCGACTTTTTTTGGCGGGAGCGCAGGTTGCGCACTTTTCTGAAGACGGATTTTTTATTTCCGTAGGTAAAAAGCAAAAGGCCGCCGGGTTTTAGTGCCTTAAAAATATTTTCAAACGCCTGCTTGTTGTTTTGTAAATACCCTACAACTCCGAGGAGTAAAATTACATCGTATTGTTCGGCAGGCGCCTCTTTTTCTATATCCATTACACTGAAAGATAGTCGGTCGTACGCGTATTGCTCCTTCGCTTTTTCTATCATTTCGGTAGAAATATCTATGCCGCGCCCGCGCCATTTTTTATCCAACTTCAATATTTCGGCGATATTGTCGCCCGTTCCGCAGCCGACTTCAAGAATTTCGGCGTTTTTCTGCAGGTAATGTTGTTTAATAATCTTTTTAGCCACTTCTTTGCGCTGAATAACCTCTCTTTCTACAGTTGTTTTTACTTCACCCAGGTGATAAGCTGACCAAAGAGGCGTTTCGGAGTCAAACCGGTTTTGGATTTTGTTATCTTGAGGCATGTGATCATGTTTGATATCTATAATGCAGTATAACGCCAATATAAGTTTACGCAACAAAATGAAAAATAAAATTACCGAAAAAATTAATATAGTTATAAACCATCCGCATTCTTTTAAGAAAATAATGTGGGGTATAAAAAATCGCGTTAGAACAAAAACGGGTAAAATGCTCGGAGCTTTTTGGTGTAACAGAAGATGGATTAGCCCGGAAGAAGCTGTAAAAAAGATAACAGGCAGCGGAATAGAAGTAAATTTTGACGAAAAGTTTGCAGATGAGATAGAAAACGCAAAAAACAAAACAGATAACCCAAATATAAAAAAGGGGAGCGTCAATAAGGATCTTCTCTATAATCTCACCGAACATATACAGGCAACCCGTGTTATAGAAACAGGAGTAGCATTTGGTTGGTCTTCTCTTGTGTTTTTGCTTTCAATAAGTAAAAGACCTAATTCACTTTTAATAAGTACAGATATACCCCTTGAAGGTGAAAAGGGCCAAGTGTTAGGGCAAGCTGTTCCGGACGAATTAAGAAAGTACTGGAAACTTTTAGTGAG
>CAYMUG010000052.1:0-1838 GCA_964393575.1 uncultured Candidatus Saccharibacteria bacterium
TATTTATTGAGGAAGGCGCAAAAGGAAAGGAAGCATTAAAGCGAAGCAAAGAATATGTAAAAGGCAGATGGTGGGCTGTGTTCGGCAGGTTGACTTTTATGGGTGTAATATTATTCGCTTTCTCTTTGGGCGCTATTCTTTTGGCCGCTATGAGTTTTGCGGCATTCGGCGCAAATCTTGAAAATCCAAGTTCTGAAAATCAGGTATTGTTTAATGCTGTCCAGTCATTAATCACCGCATTTATAGCTCCCCTATGGGCAATTTATATGTATAAACTTTACAGTCATTTACGCCGTATAAAAGAAGAGGATACTTCAAATTCTTCCGCCGATGATGATGCCTCTAAGCAAAAAACCCAAACGAAAAATAACGGTAGAAAAAAAACGAAGAATAAAAATTGAAGAGAGTAAACTCTATGCCCAAAAACCAACAAAAGAAAGCTGTATTTAAAAAAACAAGAGAAGGGAAAGAGAAGGTAAGCCACCACTTAACAAGGCATGTTCCTACTATTGCAGGAGTTGCGATTCTAATGTTGTTAGTTGGAGGAGTTGGGGGGTATATTTTTGCGACAAATCATACGGCATTGCAGGATAGTGCGCCGCAAAAGAAAGAAGAAACACTAAAAGCCGAACAAAAAACAAAATTAGAACAAGATTCGGTTTTTTATTATTATGAACAGGAATATAATCCTGACAAATTTGAAGTTTTTGAGTTTTTGCCTGATGTAGGTTTAGAAGATAAATCAATTTTTTCAGTAGATAGTAGAATAAGAATACGCGGCTCGTATAAACAAGAGGGTACCTATCTAGCTACACAGAGATCTCCGTATATACATGTTCTTGATTTAACAAAAGGAGAAGTGAATGATTTATTTAAAGCAAAAGGAGTTGAGGGGGACTCAAATATTACCGCCGCAAAATTATCTCGCGATGGGAATAAAATAGCATATACTGTTTTCGTACGACCCAAGAACGAAAAAGAAGAAGCGCGCTCTCGTTCAATATTGTGGGTTTATAACCTTAAAAAGCAATCACACAGCAAAATAAAAACTTTTTCCCGGGAAGAGATTTATAAAACAGGACGTGTATTAGGTTGGACGCCGAAGGATAAAGAAATAGTAATTCGAGAACAAGGAGGAGACGGGGGGTTTAATTGGGCTACTTTATCGGTAGTCAATGCCGAAAGCGGGGAAATAACGCGGTCTTATGAAACTTTACTTTCTCCGGATATAGAGGAAAAACCTCCGGTAGCCCTCGGAAAATTAAGTCCTGATGGTGATCGTCTTTTATATACATATTGCGAAAACGCGAAACTGGCAGATGAAGGGAATAGACTATCGAAACAAACATGTCCCGGAGGAGAAAAGATTTTTGTTTTAAATCTGCAGACAGGCGAAAGAGAAACTATTTATCACAATACAACCCACCCACGCAATATATCTAATGAAAAACTGCGAATTATATTTTCAGCAGAGTGGGCGGGCAAAAACGAAATTATTTTTTCCATACCTGATGGTGTATTTTCGTTGAATACAGAAGATAAATCAGTAAATCAAATCCATGAAATTTCCTTTAACGACCCCGATTCTATTTTTGAACGTCCGCACATAGTTCACCACACAGGAGAAGATTATGTTGCGATTACAATTTTAAACCCGGAAGAACTTCTGGTGATAAACATAAAAACGGGCAAGTCAGCAAAAATGCAAAACACCGGAGTTACTTTTCTTCCTTAAATATAGATTTTTACTATGCCTAATACAGAAATAATTCCCGCAATATTAGTTAATTCGTTTGAAGAATTTGATGAAAAAGTCAAGCAGGTTGAGAATTTGGTGA